>JBAYMS010000090.1:0-2551 GCA_041663425.1 Candidatus Omnitrophota bacterium | reverse complement strand
TCTTCAAATCGCCTGGGGTTCTTGCCCTTATAACGCACACGCCGTTTTCTTAGCGGAGTTCCGTCTGGCCCTAAAGTGATGCTCATAATTTATTATACTTCGTATGTTTACCTTTAGCTTTTTCTACCGGATATTTCGCCGCGTTCTTTTTAAGCTTTTCCTCCATGGCGCCACTCAAGCTGATCCCGAGATTATCGGCTAATTCAAAAATATATAACGCAATGTCGGCAATCTCGTCTTTTATCTCCGCCTTATTTTGCGTAACATATTTTTCGACCTCTTCTTTGGTCTTCCATTGGAAATGCTCTAAAAGCTCAGAAGCTTCGAGAATTATCGAAACGGACATATTCTTCGGGTCATGAAACTGCATCCAGTCGCGCTCGTCCCGAAATTGTAATATTTTTTTGGTAATTTCTTTTATCTCGCTCATGGCTATCTCCTATTTCGCCCATCCTATATGTAAAATTAGATAGATTTAAACATCCACACCGCAAGAAACAGCGGGACCAAAAATCCTATCACGCTAAGCCATAAAGGAACTGAAAATTTTTCCACCGTAATTCGCGCTCTGAAGATCAGCCGCAATAAATGCATAATGGAAACAAGCAGAAAAAAGACCCCGGCTACCGCGAGCGGTATTTGCGCCGGCTTTTCCTGCGCCGATCCGTTGGCGGGTAGATTTGTAGAAATTTCCTCGGCATTTGTTAATCCGGACAGCGATCCTTTAAGCCGACGCGACCTGAACCCTAGTGCCTGCGCTTTGTTTACATCCGACATGGCGGCCAGATAGTTTTTCTTTGTCACATACGCCACCGCCCTGGCATCATACGCCAACGCAAAATTTGGCCTCGTTTTTATCGCGGCAGTGTATTCAGAAATAGCTTTATTGAGATCGCCTTTTTTGGAATATGTAAGTCCTAAACCATAATGAGCATCCGCAGAGGCAGGGCTTATCTCAATAACTTTATTGTAGTCGCTTATTGCGCTGTCAAAATCGCCTTTTTTATAATAAACAAAAGCACGATTATAGTAAGCGTCTGCAAGAGCGGGGTCTATTTCTATCGCCTTGCTGAAATATACTATGGCGTTTTTCAGGTCTTCCTTTTTGTCATAAGCAAATCCTAAATTATAATACGCGGCAGAGGATTTAGGATTGACCGCTACGGCATTATTGAATTCCTTTATAGCCTCATCAAATTTATTATGCCTGACAAGATCCGCGCCTTTTTTTATATAGTCCTCTTCGGCTGACTGGGCATAGCCATTACAAACTGCCAAGGATAGGATTGCTATTGCCACCATACTTATTATTATCGCGCCTTTTAGTCGATACATATTAACGCTCCTCTAATACTTTTTTGTTAAACCACGGACAATTCATTATCTGCTTTATTATTTAAATTATACTTCTTTTAAATGTAGGTATAAAGAAAAAATAACGGCGCCTATTTTGTTATTCCTAATTTTATCATGCCGGATGAGAATATGTTTAATTATATCTACACATTTTAATACAAACACGCTTCCGGCAGATGAAATAAGCTGGCATGATTGTTGCTTCTATTATATATAGAATATAAAATGGAAAGGAGTGCTTTATATGTTAAAGTTTGGATTAAAGGCTTTTTGTTTCATATTTTTGGTTGGGGTAACATCATTAGCGTTTTTACCCATATCCGCACACGCGGTCACTCTCAATACTACTGCCGATGGCTATATTGAGGATACCGGCAAGGATGGAAACCCAGATCTTATTATTAATAGCAATGCACTTCTGACCGGCACAGGCACGCTAACCAGCGGAGCAGGATATGAGCTTCGTTCTATAATGAATTTTTCTCTGGGAAGCTACGCGGGCAATACCCTTGCTTCAGCGCGTCTTTCCGGCTACGGCAGAAGAGTCGGCTCCAATGGAAACCTGCCGATCGGACTGGGCCTATATCTTTCCGCAGGCGATGGCAGCATCAGCCTCAACGATTTCTCTCAGTCTGCGTCTTATTTAGAAGACATTACATTACCCGGCGGATCACAAACGGATTTCTTCGACTTTGGCTTATGGCAGATTGATGTAACAAGCGGAGTGCAGGAGCTGCTTGACAACTCAGATCTTTATGCCGAGTTCCGTCTGCAATCCAGTAAAGAAACCGGATATATCTCAGCTACCGACATGGATCCAAGCTACAGCTCTGATCCATACAGAGGAGTACAGCTTGAGCTCATCTTCAGCCCATCACCGGCTGTTCCTGAACCCGGCACGCTGCTTTTAGTGGGATTTGGCGCTTTTGGAACATTGTCACGCCTGATAAGGAAAAAGAAATAACTTTTTTACAATATTAAAATAAAAAAGCCTATCGGATTAACGATAGGCTTTTTTATTTCAGCGATATTATTTTGGTGCCGCCCTAAAATCGGTAGGGCGGCACTTTACGGGATGATGCTATTATCCAATTTACTATCTCGGCTCTGGCTGAAAAGACGGCTCGTCCGTGTCACTATAGGATGGCTCTGTTTCATCTCTGTCATTAAATCGTGGCGGTGCATCGGGATTGGC
>JBAYMS010000089.1:0-2643 GCA_041663425.1 Candidatus Omnitrophota bacterium | reverse complement strand
TGGCCGTTCAGTGAATGTTTAGTCTTTGCCAGGTCATACAGGGGGTCCCACAATTTTGTACCTTCTCCGCGCACATCACATATTACATAATCGTCGTTTACAGCGTCGTCAGGTGACAGTAAAAGTACATTATTTATCAAAAGATCTCCGTGCGGAGACAATGTCAGGCTCACCGGTTTTAAAGAATCATACAGGGGCCTGTTAGCTCTTATCATCCTTATCATCGGCAGGACGTTATGATACCTGACGCCGTTTATAGTCAAAAATTCGGACTCTGTGAGTTTTTTCAAAAAAGCGTCTTTTTCATTAAGGACTTTTACTCTGCGTTCTACTCTGGACAAATAAAACTTCTCGATCGAATCTTCCGGTGCAGGGGTCAGATCTTCATAATAAACATTTTCAAATAACATCCCTAAAACCGAATTCAATATCCTCGAAAATCTATCCATGTTCCTATCGGGCCGCAGCAGGAAATCTGCAAGACTTTCCGCCTTATCATAGACGGGCATTTCCATATAAGTCATGTTGAATCCAAACGGACGGAAATCTTTAAACGCCAAAGTCTCTGCCCAACGGCCCCGTACTGCAGCCGGCACCCTGGACCTTATAAATTCAAATTGCTCATATTCTCCTTTTAGTTTTTCCATTCCATTAGAGTCTACCCCTTCAATGGTCGCGCACTTTACTATGCTTAACTGCCCGTCCGGCCTCTTGACCAGAAAAACCTCCGCCGCAGACCCTCCGGTATTGAATTCTTTCACTATAGTACCGGGAAGACGTGCGATCTTCTGCTTTCTAAGATCCTCCCGATAAGATCTGACATACGCTGACAGGCCTTCCGCGAATGGGGTAAAATCCCTGCCTAATAGCATTCTGGCTTGAACGCCATCCTTCTCAACAAGATACCTGCCCTCAGGGACGATCTCTGTTGTGCCAAGGCTCTCAGGAATATATTCATTCAGTAGCTCTTTCAACCTCCCGGCAGAGACCGCTTCATCGCTTACAAGGTCAACGACACTTTTCCCTTTTCCGCCCTCGCTCACGATCCGCTCCAAAGCCTCGAACAAGTCTTTGTAATGAATAAATCTCGCGTCTGATCCCGGAATACTGCTTTTTTGTCCGGCCAATCGTTCTTTTATCAGTGTAGATATCCTGTCTTTGGATTGATAATTACCAATACCGTATGGGTCTGCCATCCTCACGATGACCGGATTTTTAAGCCTGTTTGTAAATCTCTCACCAAGCATTTTTGCAAGGGTATACACATCTGCAGTGTCAGGGATAGGATATCTGCGCAGATGTTCCTCGCTTAACTCCAGCAAAACATCTTCTGCATTTTCATACCGTATTATTGCGTCTATCTTTCCATCGAACTCCTCCACCGCTTTGTCCAGCCAGGACACGACCTCCGGGTCATTTTCCATTACCGGATCATACACGCGGTACGTCGAACCATAAATAAACCTGACCGTGGCGTCTTTTTTAGAAGCAGCTATAAGTTTGGCTATCGCGCCGGTAAAGAAACCGTTAGATGACAGGATGCGGGCATATTCACTTCTCTGAGGACGATCAACAGGGCTTGCCAGATCGCCTAAATAGCACACAACAGAGCTTTCAACTATTACTCTCCTGACCTTTGATAAAGAAAATTGGTCGTTCTGACCGGCAGCATCGTTTACAACGCGTCTTTTTGCTGTAAGATAACTGCTGAACATACCGCCGGCGTTCCCTGTTACGCCGATCGCATGTGCCTCGGTCTTAGACCCAGATCCAATAGTCTCAACCCAGACAGGCTTTTTATCGTCAAGCGATACGCTTACAGCTCCGAGCGTTCTCGCCGTAGATGTACCTTTGCCTGGTTTATAATACCTGAGCAATGTCTCAGTGCCCTTCTTCTTATTTTTGAACGGGAGATAGATAGCGCCGTCCTCACCCATATACATTTCCATGTAGCCATAGATCCCGGCGTCAAGAAGGTGTGAACATTTTTTATCTATTTCGAGTTTAAAATCAGTGAGATCCGGATCAGCCAGATCCAGATATAGGGCTTGCGCGATCGATTGGCTTAAATATAGAAATGACACGTCGTTTCTGTACGACGTGTCAAGGCCGGTTTGGTCCATATCGGAGTTAACGGTTATTTCGATCTTTCCGCTTTGAGAACTGACGTCAACAAGGGGTTTAAAGCGTGATACGGGGGCAAGGCATGAATTTTTACCGGCTGTGAATGCTTCTTTAGATTGAACAACGTTCGTAGAGGTGAGCAAAAACGATATCGTAAGGATTAACGAGATGATCTTCTTTGCGCAATTACTTTTTTTTGCCATAAGAACCATTTTTATGTTGATATAGTTTCTCGCTTTTTATTGTATTAATACGTAAATTTAAATATATCATATAGGATACACTTGTGCAATAATCAACTACTAACTTTTTTATATTCTAATGAAAGTTATAGTTTGACCTTTTTTTGTGTTTCGAGTTTTGATGATTAGATGCTTGGATATGATATAGCGCGGGTTTAAGTTACTATTGTTTTAAATGCGGCGTATTTCGGTTCATTAAAACATCCATCCTGCCATCTTTTTCCCTAATAGTAGTGCCATGAAAAAGACTTAAAGCAAACAACTTGCTAATATCATA
>JBAYMS010000088.1:0-3018 GCA_041663425.1 Candidatus Omnitrophota bacterium | reverse complement strand
GGTATGTTTATGTTTTATGGCCGCCGGGTGCGACGCGTTGTGGAATTTCTCAAATCGTAATTCGCTAAAAGATGATATCGTCGGACTTGCCGTGCGATATGGAGTTACAATTTTTAATTCGGAGTGCAACATGATAGGTGCCTCAAGAGCGGCGTATTGTATATTTACTGCCAAAGAACAGGATATAGAGGCTTTGGCCAGCGGCCTGAAACTTAATAAGGTCAGGTCCGGCGTATCTGTAGATGATTTAGTAAACGCTAAAGGCGAAGAAGCAAAGGCTGATGGTGAGATTTGGGGTTTGGAAAATATGTTAAAACCTTTTGAAATATTTAAGGTCAACGATAAAACAAAAATAAAAGCATTTTTTATTGGGAACCGGCCTAACCAGCTGCAGCTAGCCAGCGGCAGAGCCTTTGGCTATTTGCTTCTCTATTATGATAAAGCCTCTTTGCGGGCATGTATTTTTGTCTGCTATTCTTACGGATGATGCATTATTGTCAAATCCCATCCCCTTCGGGGATAATTCGCGCTATTATTTTTTTAGCACATTGCGTGCTTGAAAAATAATGCAAGCATTGTATTTTTATGTGTACGTCCTAAATGGGTAGTATTTTTGGAGGGAAGGAATGAATAGAGATGAAAAGTTTGGTAAGGCTGCAAAAAGATTCTTAATTTTCATTGTTATGTTTGTGGGGATTTTTGTGTTTAGCCAACAAAATTTATTCTGCGAAGAAACAGGTATTGATTTGTATTGTTTTGAAAATGCTCCTTATGTGGTTATTGGCGATATCTCTGATATAAAAGATTCAGTTGAGGCTAAGGATTATAGCTACTGGAAGGCAAAAGTGGCTCAGGTTAAGGTTCAGGATGTTCTTGTGGGCCCGCCGATGCCGGAACATATTTCAATATTGTTTGATTTGGATAAACAACATACTAAAGATAAAAGGCTTTCTAAAGGGAGCAAGGTATTATTGTTTCTGAATCCTTCGTTGGCATATTATTATACGCCGATTATTTATGGCAGCGTGTATTATATTAAAGATGCCGATGTGAAATTATGGAAAGAAAAGATAGGGCAAATATCTCTTCTTTTACGCGGCGCTATCCCGGAAGATTCTTTAAGGGCGTATGGCTTTTATAATCTTAATGAGTGCAAAATCTTTTATAAAACTGCGGGTGGGCTTACGGAGTATAATGGGGAGTTTACCCTTTCAGGCAATGGTATAGCAAAGGTAGAGATAAGGCAAGTTGGCAGGAAAGAGCCTCTTTGTGTTGAACTTAAGGTGCCACCAGAATATATCAAGGATTTAATAACTACTTTTGTCCGTATGGATTTTTTTAATACCAGGTATGTAGAGAATAAGCAGGTGATGGATGCGCCTTGGGAAACAATCACCTATACTTATGGTAAAAAATCTAATACGATTGAAGGTTATGCAGGAGCTTATCCTACTAAACTGGAAGATTATTACTTTAGCCGTATTAGCAGTCAATTATGCAGGTTGTTGACATATATTATGGAAAAGAATGATGTTGTTCCAGGGATGGCCTATGATTCGGAAAGGGATTTATTGCCTGACCGCTCTTTAGAGTCATTGAAAAAAATAATTGATTCCGGAAGAATGAATGAAGTTTATCAGGATATTATTAATTCTAAGGAAAAAGATATATTGGTACCGTATCTTATATCGAAAATAGATTTCAAAGATAATACCGATTGGTTTCAGGCAGAGGCCCGGGTTAACATTATTCGACTTTTGCGGTATCTGACAAAAAAAGATTTAGGATATGATGATGAATTTTTGTACAATAGCACCGACGAAGAAATTCAAAAAGTAAAAGCTTCCTGGGAAAACTTATGGGGAAACAAATAAAGGAGATGGCAATGGAAAGAACTATAGACAAGACGTTTTATTTAACTCTCTCCAAAATAATGAGTTATAAAATAAATATTAACAATTCTTCTAAGAAGATAAGGCAGGACGACGATATGATTGTTTTATAATTTATTGTATCCCAGTAAATTATATAAAGCGCCTTGTTGAGCACATCTGTATAAAACATATTGTTTTTCGCCGCTATCTTCTATATAATTAAACAAGGTATTGCTTTTTGTAATATAGTAACGGTTGTAAAAAAAAGGGTGGTGTATGGTTAGGAAAATAATTCCTTTACTGCTTTTATTTTTTCTTGCGTTATCATCGCCGCTAATGGCTTCCGACATCAGAATGATGGGCTTGGCCAATCCGTTTTTGTTAATTCCCGATCCAGACACTGACTGGAACTATAATCCGACTTATCTTAACAATGCTCCTGAGCAGGTTTATACCCAATACATTTTTGGCTACGGAGAGTTTACTAATGATTGGAATGATCAACTTGCCGGCGATCCTTCGCATAGCGCAACCGGTAAAGGTATTTTTCGCAGTAATGACGGAGAGCTGGGGTTTATCAAAAATTTAAATAAAGGAAAATTAGCCATTACCGCAGGAAACTCTTCATCATTTGATGATTTACACGGTGTGGTTTACAGTTATGATACGCTCTGGAGTAACAATACGCATTTTCCAAGTGATTATAACCGCGATACTAATGTTACTGGCGCATATGTTTATCCCTTGAGCCAAGAGCTTTCCTTGGGTATTTCTGGTTCCTGGGACAGAGTGAATAACCACCAAAAGATTTTTAATGTTTATACTGGTGACGAGAATACAAGCGTAAGCGTATACAACCGTTGGGATTGCACTTTAGGTTTATCGTGGCAGTTAAAACCTGACATGCTATTAGGATTATCAGCGGGCGCCGGGCAATTGCCGGGAGATTTTTATTACGAGGATAATGCTTTGTACCCGATAACAAAAATAAATTATCGCGGTAACAATGGAGACTATAACGGAACGCAAACTCATTTATTAGGTAACTTTATCTATAAGTTAAATGACCGCATGGATCTTTCTACAATTATGCGCGGCCGCTGGCAAAATGCAAAGTTTACCTCGAACTTGACGGATGGCGTTG
>JBAYMS010000087.1:0-3087 GCA_041663425.1 Candidatus Omnitrophota bacterium | reverse complement strand
GCTCTGCCCTCGGAAGCTTCCTGAAGTTTACGTTGAGTATAAAAATAATATAACGTAGCCAAAAGTGCGCTCTCTGCTACAAAGCCTGCTACGTAGAACCAGGCATATGGCCCCATGAGGTTAAATATATATCCTGATGCAGCAGCACCTGCAGACCATACAGCGCCCATCGAAACGGCCGTCCCTCTTATGTTGATAATGGCACCGGATGCGAAAGTAAATATGCCCGATTTTATGGCGGATGCTTCATTTATAGATCTGTGCGCAGCTCCGTAAATATATACCGCGAACGGCATAACTACAAAATACAGAAAACCGGTAAGAGCAAACGGAACCATGCCGGCAATGGAAAATACTGTAAATACCGCAGCGCTGGAATTCATAAGCTGGCCTAAAACTATCGCCGCGGACAAAACACCCAGACCGCCCGCGGTTCCGAAAAGACGCATTCTGCCGGCCACATCACTAGTCTCTATCGAACGATACGCTTCCTGTTTCGAGAACGATACCATCCATCGCGAGAATAACGTAGCCGCAACCACGCCTATAAGAGAAGCGGCCCCTATCGCGACATTAACACCGGTGAAATCCATAAATAGCGGCACAGCCTTCAACAGCAAGAGCGCAGCTATGACCGGCAATACGCTAAATACCGCCTGACGATATGCCCTCTGAGGCTGGCTTACTGTAGCCGGACGCGCCCTGTCGAGTTCCTTCATGTTCATTAAATATAATATTGTGGAAGCTGTAAAACCTGCCGTGGCGAATAATATGGCAAGCTCCACAAGTATCTTAATATGCTCCGGCACCGCAACTGCGGCGATCATCGTGAACAGTGCCATCGTAGGTGTCATAGAGGCTATAAGCCTTAACGGTTCCTGGACTGCTACGCGGCCGATTGTCTTTATGACATCCCAGGCGCTGCGCGGTTCAACACCTCTTATTATCTCCAGCAATTTTCTCTGGCTGTCATCGATCTTCGACAGGTTCGTTACTTTCGTAAAGTACATGGCAAAAGCCAATCCGATCACCGCACCCGCCATTGCTATAGCAAGCGCAGGCGATACGCTCCATACATGTTCTGATAAAGACGCCATATTTGCTGCCACACCTCCGGCCGTAAAATCACCGCCTGAGGTAACTACGAAATAGCGGAATAATAAACTTGAGGATATTGCCATCGAAGCAACGATAGATGACGCTGCATAGAGAGAAACAGTTCCGGTCCTTTTGCCCGAGACAAGCCAGCCTGCAAGCAAACCTATAGCCATAAGCGGTAAAATTATCTGCAGTCCGAGGAAAGGTGTAGCCATAAAACTGGCTACCGACTGGACGAGCCCCATATCCGAGGCAACACGCAGCGATAACAGGACGATGCCTGAAACACCGATAACATTTCCTATATATGTTCCTATATTGCCCGGCCGTTTAACTGTTACATCCACTTTCTTTTCATCGGTCGATAGAGCTTCCGAAATTTTTTCGGCCAAGAATACCTGGGTGTTTTGGCGGGATATTTCATATGCCGTATTAACTGCCGATTTTATTTCTACGGCATCCTGGACTTTTGCAATCCCTTGGCGCCAGCCGTAACGCGCAGACGCACTCTGTATTTTCTGCTGTGCGCGCGACAGGCTCGTTGTAACGCCTTTCCTGAAATTCATAAGAGCGTCCAGCACGGCTTCGCGTATAGCAGGAACAGCCAGATCATCTTCATTTATTTTATATGAAAGAGCGCTTAAGAAATCCTTCAGGTCATTGGTCATCCTGCCGTCATATGCGGCGTCTATCATCCCCTGGATCACTCGTTTCTTAGCGAGATAATAATCGTTGATATCCTTTTGGCGTTCTGCAGACGATATTTCCTGCTTTTCGTTCTCCATGCGCATATCTTCCAGTAAATTCTGCAGCCGCGCGACTGAAGGAACCCCCTCCAGATATAGCCCGGCCCCTTTCTCTGCACCGCCCGCATCCATTACTACGCCTATCCTTAACTGCCCGTTAAGCATACTCCTCACTGTCTTAGCAGGCATTCCCCCCATCGAATCTTTGAGTTTTGCAAATAACGGATCTGATTCAGACAGGAACGCCGTATATTCACCAGGCAGGCCATTTCTGGCACCGCGCGCTTTTGTCTGTAAAAATGTTGAGGTTTCTTCATCTATATATGTAGTCACAACGTGTAAACCTCTCCCGATGACTATCTTCTTTGCTTCAGCAAGCGCATTAATATTATTTCTGAGAGCGTCTATCTTTATATCAACACCGCGGGAACCGTTATTGGTAACGATGGTAACCACACCCACCTTACCGCCTTCGTCTTCTATGTCCTTCAAAGTTACCGGCTCGCCCTTTTCATTTTTTATACTCGAATCATCCATAGTATATTCAATAACATTTAAAGATGTCTCTTGTCTCAGTTTTTCCGCAAGCGCCTTGCCTTCATTGGCATCACGGACCTTCACCAATACCGGCTGGACCTCTCCATATCCTTTTATCGAACTTAGCAGTTCGCTCTGCCTCTTCGCCTCGCCTTCGGCAGAACCCGCGTACATATAAGCGGTCTCTATCCTCGATGCCCTGTTCTGGCTTGCCGCAGGTTCGCCCATCTTCAGATTAAATACACGATTGGAGAACTCTGCATCTATCGTACCGCTTGTTCCCATCAATCCCTTCATGCAATCGAGGGACAGGTATTCATGTATTGTTAGCATGTTAGGAGTAAGGCCTTCCGGTTTCGGCTCTAGACCTTCTTTGATCTCAACCGCCGCGTGAAGATTTCCCTGCCATCTTCTCCCAGGATATATCTTGCCGGAACGCTCATCTATGATCTGCACTTCCAGCTCGCCGTTTTCCTCATTCGGCTTAACGTCATACGCGGAACCTTTCTTATAGCATTCGCGCGCGGAAAGAGCTGTATTGACAAGCTCGACCCATTCAGCATTAGAAATATCTTTACGCATAGATTCCTGGGCGAGCAGCTGATTAAGGCGGCTTCTCCCGAGACTCTTAAGCGATACGGTCTTACTTGCTACCGCATTATCTTTATTTATAAATTGACCGCCGTTCTGGTTGTCCTCTTCAATT
>JBAYMS010000086.1:0-3161 GCA_041663425.1 Candidatus Omnitrophota bacterium | reverse complement strand
GCACTTGCGCCTAGACTTTTATTAGTAATAAAAGAACCCATAAAATGTAAATCAGAAGAACGTGTGGCTGGCGCTTGCAGATAGAGATTAACCGTCCCCTCTCCGATCAAATTTAAGTTTTTATTTTTCTGAGATACCTGCGTTATTAAATAATAATCACCCGCAGGAATAACCACCGTGTCTCCGCTAGCAGCGCTATCCAAAGCCGATTGAATGGCAGCGGAATTATTACCACTAACCCGAATGGTGGCGGCATCAGCTATCTTTCCATTTAATACAAAGAAAAACAATAATAAGATAACTACGAGATATTTTTGTTTTATTTTCATGGTTGTAATTAGCTCAGGGACATTTTTACTGAAGAAAAATAAATAAATTACGATCAAAACTACAGAAGAACCGACCTTTCAAGTATATCACACCCCCTGAGAGAACTGCTTAATCAAAGACCTGCTTAATTTGGACAGATTCGTCCTACCACAATAAAACTCCGATACTATCACGAGAGACATAGCAAGTATCGGCATTGCAGGGAACGAAAGCTTCTCTAAAAGAAAACTTATACTAAAAAAACAAAAGAAGAAAAAGAAGAAAAATTTTCTTATAGAAGTTTTGGGTCTTGCCTTTTTCATAAAATTTTATTCTTTAACATTTTGAAGATGAAACTTACAGTGCACTCTAGCGGAGCACAAGAAATTTCATTATAACAAATCAAAACCTTTCTGAGCCTTTAAAGAGTTGTTTTAGCAAATTGTATACCAAACACCGTTAATAGGATCAATATAACCCATCGTTGCAAGAATACTATCAATAATCATCCAAGATATGAAAATAATAAAAAAACCAATAATAGCTGCTTTTATCATCAGCTTTGATTTATTGATAATTTCCGGTCTTCCTGCGGCAAAAACATAGACTAAGCCAGAAAAGGTTATCGCAAGAGTCGCAGCGATACCGGCCAATTTTAATAAAAATTCCGTAATAAGCTGCCCCATAAGAACAAAGGCACAGAAGTCA
Organism: Candidatus Omnitrophota bacterium; assembly: GCA_041663425.1. Taxonomy (GTDB): domain Bacteria; phylum Omnitrophota; class Gorgyraeia; order 2-01-FULL-45-10; family 2-01-FULL-45-10; genus FEN-1322. The sequence continues at coordinate 2,144 of JBAYMS010000086.1, read as the reverse complement.
CAAGGATCACATTCTTTCCAATCGGTATCCGGATCTTCTATGGATCTTCCACAAGGGATAAAACCCGCAGAACCTGGAATATCGACGCATTCCTGAGTCGCTGTGTCTGGAGCGCTACCCGCTGGGCCAAAAAGAGAGCCTAAAGAATATATAGAGAAAACTGGAGAAGAAAAAGAACCCAAAAAAGCACTGGGAAGAGCAGAAACGAAGGAACTTGAATAGGCTATAGAAGGCGTTGAGGGTGTAGAAGAAGATCCGCCGCCGCCAGAAGAGTCATATCCAATAGAATAAGGCTCATCAGAAGGAGGATCTGGCCAAGTATCAGGCGGCGTCATACCGGAAAGACTAGCTTGGGTAGTGTTTCCATATCTCCCGATATTAATCCTTCCGCCATTAGGATCTGGCTCGAAAGAATAGTCGCTACTAGCAAGCCCTTTATCTATGCCGGGAGAATTTTGCGAATCCGAAGTCCATGAAGATGTACTTGGATTCCATCTTCCGGCCATAGAAAGCAAATGATAATCATTACTAGCTTGATCTGCAAAAAGAGGATTTGTGATCATATTGCCAGAAGTAGCTGAATAATCACCTCCTACATTATTATAAAAAATGTTATAGCTCACATCGGTAGTTCCATAGATAGCCGCGCCGTCACCAGCACCGGCATATTTACCATCCCTGGTATTTACGATGATATTATTAAAAACTTTTGCCCCCGATCCTGCAGCATTTATCCCCGCTCCATAATTGCCATCAAATACATTATTATGTATTAGACTATAAGCCGAAGCAGCAGAGATTATCCCCCCTGTAGGACCCACTTGACTATTATTAGTGTATCCATTGCCCACAAAAGTATTATGATGGATATCCACAGGATAGTCTCCTCCATATAAAGATGGTCCTACAGAAAGCCATATGCCACCATTCCATACATCATGGAACACATTACGGTATACCTCAACATTATAAACAGGGTAGGTAGATGAAAAACTTTTACTGTCGATCTGTATACCGGCACTACTATCCTTCATATTATAAGACTGGAATTCATTGTCATGGATAGAATAATTGTAACAATCATCCCCTCTAGCGCCATCGCTAGCCCTTAATATGAAATTATTACCATATACTTCAATGTTATGTGATTTGCTTGCATAAATACCTTCATGTCCCATCGCATTAACATTATTATTATAAAATTCTATGTTACTGCCAAAAAATATCTTAAAGCCATCATTTGCAGCATCTTTCAATGACATATCATGGATAGAGAAATTGCTGCCGCCAGAAAAATAAATCATCGTATAATAGTTAAGACCGTGTTTTCTATCACCCGAAGATTCAGCCTCACAGCTAGCATAAGTGGCAGCGCTGGTATCCCATCTTATACTATCCCAACAGTTATTAGAAGAATAATTACCACCACCACTCGCATCATTAAAATTATAATTACCATCTATAGAAAAACATTTAATTTCTATATTACTGACAATACTGTTGGAACTTATCAGTGAATCATCGTCAGCGTGAAGCCACCCTGCATGATCCACTAGTTTCACAATAGCAGTGCTATCCCCTTCAAGCACAGCTCCACTAGGCATATTGATTTGTCCATCTATCAAGTATGTACCCGACTTAAGATATACAGAAGCCTTTCCGGAACTTGCAAGACTGCTCAGGGCTGTATTTATCTGAGTCTCATTATGAGTTCCTCCATTAGAAGTCAAATATATCTTATTAGAATCACTATAATCCCCCCAACTGCAATTCGCTGCTTGCGGTCCGAGGGTGGCGGCGGAAACAGATCCGATGGACACGGCAAAAAATACCGCCAACAAAGAAAAAACAAAACAGATTTCTTTTATTTTTTGCATAATACAAAATTTAAAAACTAAAAATTTATCAAAGATTTTATGCGCACAGAAAAATACAACATATCCATTTTAAATAATTTTATCACAAAATCCTCTAAACCAAAACTTTTCTCATGGCTTATGTCAAGTAAAAAAGTATTACTCCATCTCGCCCCAATTTTTTCCCGACTTGAGACTCACTTCAATCGGAACAGAAAAATTAATATCCTTACCGTCAAATTTTATATGTCCGTTTTCCATTATGTGCTTGATTTCTTCTTGCGCTTC
>JBAYMS010000085.1:0-3167 GCA_041663425.1 Candidatus Omnitrophota bacterium | reverse complement strand
TCTGCTGTAGAAAGTTCATCCCGGCCTTCAGATACAACGCAAGGAGAAGCAAGCGCATCTTTCAGCAGCATATCGGCTTCGTCAAGACAGTTAACGTGCTGCCCGTTTAAAAATACCCTGGAGGCTTTATCCATGGACTGTTCGTTCATGGCCCTGAATCTGTGCACCTCGAATGTCCCGTATATTACCTGGGCCTGGGCATAAACCTCTTCTTCCGATACAGCCACATCGCCGCCGGTTATTTTTCCATCCGCACCTCTGGAATATATATACCCCACAGGTTTGCCCGTCTCATCCGTTGTAACATATCCCACCTTTATACCAAATCTGCATAAAAACTCCGCGGCCTGCCCAGCGTCCCTTCCGGCCAGTTGAGATGTAGTCGTTGAAACGAGCACGTCAACTACCTTGCCGCCGTCCCTTATCACTTTAGCCTTAGCAGGATCCTGCATAGCACGCGCTTCTTCCTGCATCAGAGTTAAAAGTGCAGCGCACTCTATGACATAAGTCTTACCGCCTCCCATCGTGAGGCTCCACAATCCGTTATACTGGCCGTTCTCTTCCTGAGATGCCATAAATTTCGCACCGGCCTCCTGAGGATCGTCCTTATCTCTGCGTGTAAAATTATTATTTATTTCGGCTTTGTATGTGTTAAATAACGTATTGTAAAATTCATTGCGGACTGTTTCGCTCAGAGATGGATCATCCGCTATCTTTTTGCGCGCATCCACGTATTCGCTGGTGTGGTCCGTGACAGGTTTTGCGGCGATCTCTTGCGCAGGCGCAGCTGCCGGAGCAGCGGCAGGAGCCGCAACACCCATCGCCAGGTCCGCAGCGGCAACAGCCTGAAGCACTTCGCCCGTCTTATTTTCAATTTTATTAAGTCGTATTTTTAAATCTTCGCTGAATTCGGGGTTTTTGAGAAGAGCTTCAACACCCGTCCTCAACAGATCAGCCTGGAGTCTGACAGATCCATAGGCCTCTGAGTCTGCGGCAGGAGCCGCAGCTTCTTTTTCCAATGTCTGGGCGAGGCCCTCATAATGCTTAACCGCATTTTCGTTGCGCGCAGCTCTTATAGCGTCAACTATCACTTTCTCACTGCCTATATCACTATCGGAAACTTTGCGGAGCTCTATCTCAAATGCATAAACATCTAAATTATCGCTCCAGCGTTTGATGTCTTTTATAGCAGAAACGATACGCTCACGCCTTCCGGCAAGTTCCGCCATAGCGGTCGCCAGACGCGTTTTGTCCTTAAGGTCGGCTTTAGCGCCGCCGTATTTCGCAGGACTCGTCATTTTAATATATTTCGCTACAGCTACGAAACGATCGCCCTCTTTTTTAATTTTACGGTAATCGCTCAGCCAATTTCCAAAATTCGCGGCAGTCCCCTTTGTAACAGCTCCGGAGTTCTCTTTTTCCGCGAGGAATTCGGCATAGGCTTTTACCCTTGCAGATGAACCAAGCAGGTATTTCATCATGTTAAATACGGCAAAAACTTCACCGTAAAACTCCCCTGTCGATCCGCGCCCATAACCGCTATTTTCGTTTATGACCATCTTAAGCCTCTCATACATAACAGCCGCTTTTATAGCGGTGTATGATGTCAGGGTAGCAACATCGAGAGTTATATATTTACCATCATTGGCCGAGAATGAATTTGTTCTATAGAAGAACTTGAAATTATCATTTATGATAGCATCGTCATCTTTTCCGGCAAGCCTAAGCTCTGGGAATTCTTTCCCAAGGTCTTTGACAGCCCTTAAAAGATCGCTCTTCTGTGTGGGCAGGAGATCGTGTTCTCCCATAGCCTGTGCAGGTTTTTTCTTTCTCAGGAAAGTGGAGGATGAAGCTTCTACTTTATTTAATACCGGCGCTTCAGATACAACGGCTGGCGCAGGAGACAGCGCAACCACAGGCTCAGACACCACAGGTGCTTCAGAAACTTTGGGAGCATGCTTTATTTCCCAGGCAGTTCTTTGCCGTGACTTAATAACACTATATGTCAACTGAGATACTACTAAGCTGGCTATAATAGCTACACCGCAAATCGCAACCGAATCCATGAAATTGCCTAAACCCCAGGCCGCAACCAAAATTGCGGCTGGTATAAGGCTTGATCGGACTGTAAAACCGTCTGATGGTTTTTCGGGAGCAATTTCAGCTTTTGGCTTTTCTTCAGCCGCCGGCTTCGCCGGTGCAGCTTCCTCCGTCACAGCCTTCGTTTCAGGAGTTACTTCAGGCGCAGGTGCGATTTGCTCTTCAGCGGCTGGCGCAGGTTTAGCTTTCTGAGCTTCCGCAGCTTTTTTCGCCTCAAGCTCAACCTTTTCTTCAGCAGCTCTTTTAGCGACAGCATCTTTCAGATAATTGTTTACCAGTTTTTCTGCAGTAGCCCTTACGGTCTTCAGCCCTTCTTCATCATTGCTCAATAATAAAGTCTGATATGCCGGCTTGCTCTTCGCAACACGCTCAAAATTTGCGTCAAACTCTTCCTTGCTAAGTTCTGCAAAATCCGGCTTCCTGGTAGCTATCGTTATGATCGTAGTAGCAATGATATCAGCTAGCGTCTCCAGTATGATAGTCTTGTCCGCAGTTTCAATTTTAGGCTGGGTTATTACAGCTGCCGGAGCAGCTTTTTCTGTTTTCTCTTTACGGCCGATAAATTCTTCTTCCTGCGCGGTCATCTCCCTGATCCGCGAAGTGCCGTCATTAAATTCTTCATATACTACACGGCTGCCATCATACAATTCCATAAATACTGCGAGGCCTTTAACGCGCATTACCTCAAGACCGGCTATGCGCTGTTCAAATGTCATCCAGGGTATGCTTATCGGGAAGTTCGTAGTCATCGCGATATTTTCATCTCCGAGCTTAACATTCCCGGCAGCATAATTTTTTGACGCACGAGGCTTAACTCTTATCGTTCCTTTACCCTCGGTTATAATTCCTTTTGCCAGCAGCTCTTCATACGCATTTTTATAGCTCTCTATCCACATCTTCTTCACACTGGCAATATCTTTTTTAGCAATAGCAGCCTGTCCTATGCTCACGATAACTATCTCTTTTATAAACGCTTCTATTCTTTTCGGATCCTGTATCGAATCCTTGAGATAGTCTTCTGTAAGCAGCTGATACTTGCCTGATTCCAGCTGTTCTTCGTAGTTCTC
>JBAYMS010000084.1:0-3167 GCA_041663425.1 Candidatus Omnitrophota bacterium | reverse complement strand
TTTAATATTGCATGCCGGCAGGTCGATTATTATTTTGTTGCAGGGCTCAACGTAGTGGCGGAGGATACTATCATTCCCGGTGATGAGTGTTACTGGTATATATAATGTAGGCGGCATATCTGTTCCCGTTGTCCCGGGATCCTCGCCATACCTATATAGCTGCGATAGTGACAGATCAATCTGATAAACTGACCTGAGTTTGTACTGCAGCCGCTGCATTCCGTACTCCGTTGCCAGGTCGTGGAAAATCTGCCATAGGGGTTTGTTCATCATGCCGCTCCTGCCATATCGTCTTTCGTGTAGCCGACCATTGAGACCGATGCCTTGCCGTCTCTTTCCAGCTCATCCAGGTACCCGAACGCCTCATCGTAGCTGCAATACGTATTTATATTGAAGCCGTTGACGTTGACTTCTTTCAGGAAGATGGTCTGTTCGCGGCTTTCGGATTGTGCTCGCCGGAGCGCTGATCGTGCTACAAAGATTGAATAAGAGGATGGATTGTTCATGCGAAAAATACCTCCGCTATTTGCATTCCGCATCTGCTATGCTTATTGTGCGGGAATAAAAAAGCAGGCAGGGTAAAATGTTCCCGCGACGGATCATTTAAGAACCCTGCCTGCATAATAGATGAGGTGTCATTTTGGTTTCGCGGGAACATTTTTACCTCTTGTTTTACTGCTTCGAAAATGATAAAAGACAGGGTGCGGACAGCATAATGCCCCGGTTAAAGGCGAGTCTGCTTTTTTGGCTTGCGCCATGTCCACACCCTGAAATCTGTAATGTTGTTAAGGGTTTTGTTTATTAACCGGGGCATTGAATTAACCTTTAAGCTAAGAATAGTTATGCTGACACTAATATCTTAATATAAACGCTAATAATTGTCAAGGGGTGCGGCGATAATAATTTTTTGAATAATTACTCTTCCAATTCTCCGACGCAAGCAGTAGAAGATTTATTCAGGCATTTATATATGATGAAGAAAATTATATTGACCGGCAATATCGAAAAAACGCAAAAATGCGACCTGAAAAATATCGGGCTGAGAATCCAATATGCCAGAAAAGATATTGGATTAAGCCAATCCATGCTCGCCGATAAAATAGGGATTCATGTCGTTTCGTTATCAAAAATAGAATCGGGAAAAGTGAACACAACGATAGAAACGTTGTGCAGAATAGCCGAGGTAACAAATAAGCCAATGTCGTACTTTTTTGGAGAGGAACCGAAACAAATGTATAATTCCGATGTCGATGATTTAAAAAAACAGATTGCAGAGATAAAAGAAGATATTAAAAAATATCAAAAATAATCGGCGAAGTAATTGGATCTTGGAATCGCATCAAGCCGAGATAAAAGGAAAGAGAAATGCGGAATGTGTTGTCCGTTATTATCATGGGTATTTGTTTGTTTTCAGGATGTGCTACTTTTGTTGAGAATTATAAAAAAGAAATGACGAAGATAAACGTAGAACAAGCTCGCAAAAAAGCCAATGATCCGCTATCTTCTCACGGTGCAAGTATAGTGAATGAAAACAAAGACTTTCATATAGATATGATTTATCATGACTGCGATTACTTGACACGCGACGCGCATGAGCGAGGAAAGGTGCAATTGTGGGATGAGATAAAGTTAAAAAATGAATTGAATAGCATACCTCAAGGTGGATATATTTACATTCACATTAATGCTTCAACGATTGACATGGGGAATACTAAATACTGGGAATTTGTATTAAGTTCTTTCGATGGAAATATTATTAAAAGAATACCCGGTAAAAATAGCATTCCGAAATATACGGTTGGCTATAACGCCACTACAACGTGGTGGAATATAGCGGCCATGCCTTTGGATAAAAAGCCAACAGGAAAATTTAAGGTGTACGTTATCAATAAGATAGAAAATACAAGAAGTGAATTTTCGATATATCCTGACACTGGGACAATTAATGAGCTATCAAATCCGTAAACGGAAACGACTTGACTGGAAGGTCGAAGCAGAGTTTACGGAAACCCAGCATCCGGGCGGCGGGATGAGCATAGGAATTGTTCTCGGTGACGAGAACTGGTTAGATAAAGAACTAATGGATCTTCCGCCGGCAACGATAACGGATCCAGCATGGCGGGAACACAGAAGGAAAATACACGAGGAACGCGAAAGACGCTGGCACGCTGAGCGATTGAAACGCTTGAATATGAAGAAAATAAAGAAATGACCACCTGCGCTATCTATACCCGCGTATCGTCGAAGGATCAGGCTGTCAAAGGCTTCTCTCTCGACGCACAGGAGAAGATCGGTAAAGAACTTTGCAAACGCAACAAGTGGCAGTACGATGTATTTGTTGAGAGCGGCCGCTCCGCCGACAAAGAAACTCTCGACAATCGTCCGTCGCTTGAAAAGATACTCGACATCGCGGAAGACAAAAACATTCAATTTTTGTTCGTCACGGAACTCGACCGCCTTTCCCGGAACCCGGTAACACTCGCCTATATAAAAAAGATCCTCTCCGATAACGATATAAAAGTCATAACACCATCTCAGACATTTGATTTTCGCGACGATGAAGACGATTTCATGTCGGACCTGCTGGGTATCCTGGCGAAACGGGAAAACAGACTCCGCGTAAAACGGAGCCGGCGCGCAAAAGACGAAGCCGTCCGTCTCGGTCGCTGGGTGGGCGCGACGCTCCCCTTTGGATTTACGAAGCAACCCTGCGTCGGTGATCGACTGAAACACAATCAGATAGTACCCCATCCGCAGGAAAAGAAAATATATTTACAGATGGTCGAGTGGTCGCTGAGCGGCATCGGTACAAATAGCATTGCCGCAAAACTGACAGAGATGGGAGTTCCGACGAGGTTCAGCAACGAAAAAAAAACTTATAAATGGAAAGCGGGCGTTGTTCTCCGTATTCTTAGAAATCCTATTTATAAGGGTGACTACTCATTCGGCAAGGCTTCGTCGACGATCGGTGGAATAATTTCTCCCGAAAAATGGCAGGTCCTACAAGAGAATTTAAAAAAGAATTACAATAACGCGGCGCGCAATACAAAGCGCTTTTATCTGCTGCGAGGATTGCTGAGATGCAAGCGCTGCGGTAATCGTTTATATGGGATGATAAAGCCCCGAAAGGGCATGAGATGCTATTGCTGCGCCAGTAAGCGGCCTGA
>JBAYMS010000083.1:0-3264 GCA_041663425.1 Candidatus Omnitrophota bacterium | reverse complement strand
GTTTTTGTAGGTGATAGGCCTGATGGCTTCCGCTATCGAGACATCTCCTCCAATATTTCTATATTTAGTATACATGATGATTTCTATTTTGGCAAGGTCTGACAACAAATATTTTTCATATGTATAACTTGGCTTTTCTTCCCCCGACGGTATTAATATAATTTTTTATTGGGAAGGCTATTCCATTTTTTATAAAGTTGGTTTACTTTGCTACGCATAAAGCCGGATATTATATTCATCTTCACTTTACCGATCTTTTTCATTTTAGCATTGGAGATATATAGCTCGTTAAATCCCACTTTCTTTGCGTCGGCGATGGTATTGCCGAATATGATCGTATCGATCCCGGCCCAGTGGATAGCGCTGAAACACATGGGGCATGGTTCAGTGGTTGAATAGATCACGCATCCTGAAAGATCGTAGGTCTTTAACTTTTTTGACGCAGCCCGGATAGCGTTAACCTCTGCATGGCACGTAGCGTCTTGTTTCAATACAGTATTACGGCTTACAGCGATTACTCTGTCGTCCTTAACTATGCAGGCGCCGAACGGTCCGCCGGACATATTGCGGGAGATGTTCTTTCCGGCTTCTTTTAACGCAAGCTTCATAAATTTAGCGTTTGGTTTTATTTTCATATTCCTCCGGTCCTACTTCAACGACGCAACTTTTTTGATAGTATTCCCTATCTGCCTCACCCAACATTCACCGGAACGCGACAGGTTATAACCGCGATAAAATAGTTTGCGCATATACACTAAATCAAATTCACCTTTACGCGATTCGTTAAATTCATACGGAATACAGGTAAAATAAAAATGCATACGCTCATATCTGGCCAATGCAGAAAACCTGTAGATATCTCCGTAGCTCTGCCACGTCATAAGAGTTGAAAAAGCGGCGCTGGCGATATCCCATACTTTATACCGTACCACCTCCGGCACATCTGCAAGTTTCCCATTCCTGATAACATAAATATTCGTCTTCTTTTTCTTCACATCGTCGTTTGAAACCATAAGGAGCGAGCCTATTACCTGAGTGGCCACACTGCCGTCAACGTGCATCTCATCGTAAAGACGGCCGTCAGCTTCGACCGTTATCATGACAGGCGGAAACGCTACCGGTATAGACGCCGACGCGATCATGACATTGCGGAATAACTCACATGCCTGCGGGGTCCCCGCTTCCGCTATAGCGCCCATATCCCAGATGACAAGCCTGCGCGCATCAAGGTTTGTGGTCGCGATATACAAACGCCGGCCTTTAGCGTGTTCACGCGCTACCGCGGCGATGATGTCTTTCGTCACAACTTTATTTAGTAAATGGCGTAACGGCTGAGTGTCAAGAAGCGAAGGCTGGCCGTTAAAGAAAAATTCTATAAGGTTGCGCTTCATAATATCTGCGTCGGAGATATTTGTGTAAATGTCTTTTATTATATCGTCATAGTCTGAGCCCAAAAAAGCGGCTGGCGCTATCAAAGCGCCGGTGCTGACACCCGTCACTATATCAAACTCCGGCCTATTCCCTGCCTCCGTCCATCCGCAAAGCACTCCGGCGCCATACGCCCCGTTCGCCCCGCCGCCGGATATCGCTACAAAATTTATCTCCCGATTTAAAAATTTTGCTTTTACAAGGCCTGAATCGTCTATTATCTTCCTCAGGGTAGCATGCTGGATCTTTATAGCATCCGTTATAAGACGTACATTTTTTACACCGGGGATCTGCGCTTTATAGATAAGGCTTGCCGGAACAGCGCTTCGTTTCCTAACGCCAACATAGCCTTTAACAAAATAAAGCCATCCGGCTAACGCCAGGATTATTATGAGCACGATTATAACTATCTTTTTCATACAGTTCTCCTGATCGCCGCTATTCTCGTAAGCACCGGGGGATGGCTATAAGTTAAAAAAACTTTCAGAGGGTGCGGGGTCAGGTTAGTCAGGTTATCTACGCTGAGGCGTTTGAGCGCTGTGATCATCGCTTCCGGATCTTTATATGTATTTACGGAAAATCTATCGGCTGAAGTCTCAAATCGTCTGGATAAATAATTCATCCCCACTGAGAGCAGGCTATTCACCGGCTGAAAAAGAAATGTAAACAGGAAAAGTCCGGCATAAACCGAGACGTTTTCCATCTTAAATGCCGCGAAGAAATCAGCATTGCCGATAAAAAACGACAGCGCAAATAGCATAAGACCTGTGTTTACAGCAGAGACGGCCAACCCTTTAAATATATCCTTGTGTTTGTAATGGCCGATCTCATGGGCAAGGACCGAGACAAGCTCGTTCGTCTTCATCGTCTTTATGAGAGTATCGAATAGCACGATACGTTTGTATTTACCGAGACCTGTAAAAAAAGCGTTCGATTTTGCCGACCGGCGCGAGGCATCCATTGTATATATGCCTTTTAATTTAAAATCCTGCGACCGTGCGTAATCAGTGATAGCGGTTTTCAGCTCACCTTCTTCGAGGGGAGTAAATTTATTAAATAACGGCATGATTACGACCGGCGCTATGAATATAAGAAATATCTCGAATACCGTAACAGCTATCCACGAATACAGCCAGGCCTGCCGCCCGCAAGCATTAAAAAACCACAATATGGCTGACAATATCACTGTACCGATGATGACCGTCAATATAAGACTTTTAATAATATCGATGACAAATGTCTTTGGCGTCGTCCTGTTAAAACCGTATTTTTCTTCTATAACGAATGTCCTGTAAATTGTAAACGGGATGGAAGCGATATAATATATCAGAAATATTATGCCCAGAAAAATAAGGCCTGTGACAATAGGCGCCTGGCCAAAAGACCGCGCAAAAGAGTCTAACAGGTTAAACCATCCGGCAAGAATGAAGATGACCGCACCTGAAGTAAAAAAAGCACCTTCTATGAGACCGAACCGGATCCTCTCTTTAAGGTAGCTTTGCGACTTACTGTATTTTTCGGCATCGTAATATCCTTCAAATTCGCTGGGCAATTCGGTTGAGGTATGTGCGGCGTCCAGTTTCTCGACGATAAAACTTATAACGTATCCGCCGATAAGGATGGTTAAAATTGCCGGTAAGTAATAATTGGCTATGGTCATATAAAAGATATGGTTTGCGTAGAAACAAAAATGGCCTCCAAAATGCAGAGGTCGTTTTTGTAGGTGATAGGCCTGATGGCTTCCGCTATCGAGACATCTCCTCCAATATTTCTATATTTAGTATACATGATGATTTCTATTTTGGCAAGGTCTGACAACAAATATTTTTCATATGT
>JBAYMS010000082.1:0-3387 GCA_041663425.1 Candidatus Omnitrophota bacterium | reverse complement strand
GACGGGTTAAGCGGCCATCGAAATTTTACCACAGCAAATTTACATGCCTAATGTAAATTTGCGACAAGCGGAGGCAACACCTAAAAGTAAACGCCCCGCGCAATGCGAAAATTTGAGGAGCAAATGAACATAATATTTTTCGGGACATCTGATTTTGCGCTGCCTTCCATGGAAGCGCTTCTTAAGGCAGGACACAGGATACTTGCTGTTGTAACTCAGCCTGACAGAAAGCGCGGCAGGGACCTTAAACTTTCACCACCGCCTGTGAAGGTGCTTGCGCTTGCAAAGGGCATTCCGGTTTTTCAGCCGCAGGATGCCTCGAGCAAGGAGTCGGCCGGTTACCTTAAAGCTCTGAACGCTGACCTTTTTGTCGTTATCTCTTTCGGGCAGATATTGAAGAGCGAGATCCTTTCGATTCCGAAAATTTACGCTATCAATGTCCATGGCTCACTATTACCCGCATATCGCGGTGCGGCTCCGACCAATTGGGCTGTGATAAACGGCGAGAGAACTAGCGGCGTTACCGTGATAAAGCTGAACGAAAAGATGGACGAGGGAGATATTGTTTTAAGACGTGAAGCCGCGATTGAGCCAGACGATACAAATGTTACGTTTACTGAAAAGCTCTCTGAAATAGGAGCTGCGGCTCTCATTGAATCGATTGTGCTTATCGAAAAAGGTTCCGCGAAGCCGGAGAGGCAGGATAGCGCGAAGGCGACATATGCGCCGAAAATGAAAAAAGAGGATGGCCTTATAGGCTGGAATGAGAGTGCGGTCCGGATCCATAATAAAGTCCGCGGCCTTCTGCCGTGGCCCGGAGCTTATACGTATTACGACGGTAGAATGCTCAAGGTGCTTAAGACGGAATTGATATCTATGTCCGCGCAGGGCGTGGCCGCAGGCCAGGTTATCGACATCCTGAAAGACAGAGGGATCGCTGTCCGCACTGGCGATGGAGACCTTCTAATGCAGTATCTTCAGCTGGAGGGTAAAAAGCCGCTCGAAGCTGATGCTTTTGTCCGCGGACACCGTATCGCCCGAGGTTATAAATTTACCGCTAAACAGTAAAAACCTTTAAATAAAATCCGCACTGTGATATAATTTCCCAATATGCCGAAGAAAGTAGCGCCAAAAGAACTTATCCAACAGGATTTTCACAATCTCAAAACTCAGGAGAGGCTTTACACTATCCCGAGGGTCGAAGAGCTTGTCTTTATGCAATCGATCGAAGGCAGGGCGCATAACGGAGCAGGTATATTCAATAAGCGCTCATATGTCAATACCACGATGGAGGACATTGTAAGCGCTCTGGGACGTTCCGCAAAAGTGGTAAAGAATAAGCGCCAGGAGCTGATCGACGAAATAGTTGAGTATGTCGACAGTGTATTTGCTGACGATCCCCGCGACAGACTTGTTACGAAGAACGGCAGGCCGCTTCTGGGCATACCTCAATTCAAAGAACGCACCGTAAATTATCATGACGTATTAAAGGGGCTTTACCTCGGCGGGCTGAGGGATGACCCGGAAATACGAAAAAAGACCCAGGGTCTTTACAGCATAAATATAGGCTACGGCAAATGCTATCTCGTAAATACCAAAATAATGGAAGAGATGGGGCTTGATGCTGAGCAGCTTGCCCACCAGGAGAACGAAGACAGGATAAATTATTTCAAATCCTGCGGGCTTATAGTAGATGATATTAAGACTAAGAGCGCGGCAAAATATATAAAGTGGCTTTATATACGCCATCACGTAGGTCCCGGACAGTCAGATGACGGCGCTATTGTAGCCAGCGGATTGCTGTATAGCGTTGACGTTGCGCTGGGCGTATTTTTATCAGACGCCATAGACACTCTGGAAAAATACGTAAACATATATCGTGACCAGGACAAAGAGCTTTCGCTTTACATAAAAGAAAAATATCCCTTCCTCGACCTGGACGAAAAAGATGTTTACGAGCTTGCGTATCTGGCTGCTATACCGGCTGAGCGGGTAGACCAAATACCTGATAGCTCTCTCAGGTATCTTCTCGCGATAGACCAGGAGACGGGCCAATCAACGCTTGATACTCACCTCAATTTTATCGAGGGCAAACCTTTTGTTCCTATAGCCATCAGCTATAAGAGGATACTGATATCCCACCTTTATGATTTCGTAAGGGAAAAGCTGAAAAGTATAAATAAGGAAGTCGTTCTGAAGATCCCTGAGGCTATAGTGAGAGAACTCGACTCTTCGGTGACAAAGGTAATGCAGAGAAAATTTATTACCGTCAGCCCGCAAACCTCCCTGAAATCCGCCCTCGAAAAAGTCGAAGCGCGAAAAGGCGAACTTATAATAGTGAAAGACGAGAACGGCAACATTCTTGGGGTTGTCAATCCCAGCGATTTTCTTGTATTCCTGAAAGACAGAGGCTAGAAATATGCCGGAGCTCAGGCGTGATCCAGTCATAGGAAGATGGGTTATAGTTTCTACCGAGAGAGGCAAACGGCCCGATCAGTTTGCATCTGCCGCAGCGCAGAAAGACAATCTATCCGACGGGGAAAAGTGCCCGTTTTGTGAAGGCAATGAAAGCATGACGCCTCCCGAGATAAGCGCTGTAAGGCATCACGGCAGCCATTCTAACGGTCCCGGATGGGATATCCGTGTCATACCAAGTATATCGCCCCTTTTACAGATAGAAGGTAATGTCGACAGGCACGGGCATGGAATGTATGATCTTATGAATGCCCGTGGTGCGCACGAAGTAGTCATAGAATCACCCCGCCATATTAAAGAAGCCGATCTCCCAAAGGAGCAGGTGGTAAAAAGTTTTAATGTTATTCTGGACAGGGTTCAGGACCTCGAAAAGGATAAAGATATAAAATATGTGCTTGTCTTTAAAAATTACGGTGATGTGGCCGGCGGCGGGCGTTTTCAGCACGCCAGGACGCAGATCATCGGAACGCCTGTAAATCTGAAAAGAGTTAAAGAAGAACTTGCCGGCACCAAGGTGTATTACGAATATAAGGAAAGATGCCTGTTCTGTGATATGGTGAAGCAGGAGCTGCAGGCGGGAAAGCGCATTATGGCGGAATCCAAGCATTTTGTAGCGCTTGCGGCTTTTGCGTCGCGGTTTCCGTTTGAGACATGGATAATTCCGAAAGAGCATTCCTGTGATTTTTATAAAATGGAAAGAGGAAAGATACCCGATCTTACAGAGCTGATGATGACTTTAATGACAAAAATGCGTAAGGTCATCGGTGATTTTCCATTCAACTTTGTGCTTCATACAGCTCCATTCAAGCGCGATGCCGGAAAGCGCGGATATTGGGAGACGGTAGAATATGATTACCATTGGCACTTTGAATTACTCCCTATGCTTACCCGTGTGGCAGGATTTGAATGGGG
>JBAYMS010000081.1:0-3917 GCA_041663425.1 Candidatus Omnitrophota bacterium | reverse complement strand
TACGGCTCCAAGTAACTCGTTATATATACCTTCTATGTCCTGCGTCCTGATCTCTCTTCCGCCCAGGCCATAAATATAATTTACCAAAGTCTTATTCAACCCTTTATCAAATAACGCCGCTTTTACTTCCACGCAGAGCGGCCCTTCGTTACCGTTCATCGAATCGGACCTGTCCATAACAGCTATTGCCTTTAAACCTTTCAGCGCCTCTGCAAGCTCTTCCTTAGGAAATGGCCTGAACAATCTGAGTTTCATCAGCCCTACCTTCAAACCCTTCGCCCTGAGCGCGTCAACAACTACTTTCGTAGTACCTGCGGTCGAGCCTAAAGCAACAATAGCAACATCTGCATCGTCAAGCTTGTATCCTTCGTATAGGCCATATGATCGCCCAAATTTCTGTCCGAATTCTTTGCTGACATCATTTATTATAGCTTTAGAATTTTTTATAGCCTCTATCGTCTGGCGTCTATGTTCAAAATAATAATCCTGAAGGTCAAGCGCACCTATGGTTATCGGTTTTTCGGTATTTAAAAGATAATATTCCGGTTTGTATTCGCCGACAAAACTCTTCACATCCTCATCGCTTAAAATCTCTATGCGTTCCATGCCGTGACTTATGATAAATCCGTCGGTCGTAACGATAGTCGGCAGTTTTGCCTTTTCGGCGATCCTGATCGCCTGTATCATGTTATCGTAACCTTCCTGTGCATTCTCGGAGAATATCTGTATCCATCCGGAATCTTTTATCATCATCGTGTCGGAATGGTCGCAATGTATATTTATCGGACTCGAAATCGCGCGATTCACATCGGCCAGCACTATAGGCAATCTCAATCCCGAAGCTATGTGCATCATCTCAGCCATCAGCGCTAATCCCTGGCTCGACGTTCCCGTCATCGCTCTGCCGCCAGCGGCGCTAGCGCCGATACAGGCAGACATCGCGGAGTGTTC
This sequence comes from Candidatus Omnitrophota bacterium, assembly GCA_041663425.1. GTDB lineage: Bacteria > Omnitrophota > Gorgyraeia > 2-01-FULL-45-10 > 2-01-FULL-45-10 > FEN-1322. The sequence continues at coordinate 2,966 of JBAYMS010000081.1, read as the reverse complement.
ACTCTCCACAGGGACAAACTCAGTCTTCACTACACCATCTGCAACATAACCTGCGAATATCTGCACTATCTCTGTAGCGGGAGTTATCGGATATGCAGCTACTACATCGGGATTTATCTGACGCATCGCCTCTGCCATCGCTTCGTTTCCGGTCCTCGCTACTATATTTGATTTTGCCATAATATCTATTTTTTCTCGTTTAATTTAGCTTCTTTTTCCGTAACCATTTTGATCGCTTTGCCCTTTACTGGACATTCGTGTTCGCAGATCCCGCAGCCCTTACAATAATCATAGTTAAACCCTACGACCTTGCCGTCCTTCACTATAACGGCGGAATCTGGGCAATACATCCAGCATGTCATGCAGCTGATGCATTTCTCGGGTATCAGTATCGGCCTATTAGAGCGCCAATCACCGGTCTTAAATTCTCTGGCAGTGCCGCCGCCTACGATCAAATCGCTCGGGGGCAGGGTCTTCCAGCCAGGCTTCGTTATTTTCTTCTTATTATCGCTCATTATCCCTTAACCTCATTATAAGCACGCTCAATAGCCTTGAGGTTTCCTTCTATTACTTCGGGTTTCGATTTAAATTTCTTCTCGAGCTTCTTCCGCGTATCCTCGATCATCTCTTTAAAATCAAGTATGCCGGTCGCTTTTATAAGAGCTCCAAGCATAGGCGTATTGGGTATCTCCCTGCCGATCGTCTCTTTGGATATAGTAGAAGCGTCTACAGTAAAAACTTTTATAGAAGCCGGCATGTTGAACATTTTTCGTATATCAGCCGGGGATTTTTCAGTGTTTATCATCAGCACACCGTTTTCCGGTATGCCCTCTGCAACGTCAACCGACTCTATTAGGGTAGGATCGAGCACGCTTACGATATCGGGATTGGTTACGCCTGAATGCAGAAGTATCGGTTTGGACGAAATGCGGTTAAATGCAGCTACAGGTGCGCCCATACGTTCAGGGCCGTATTCAGGAAATGCCTGTATATATAATCCTTGTGCAAGTGCAGCATCTGCAAACAAAAGAGCGGCCGTCTTTGCTCCCTGGCCGCCTCTTCCATGCCAGCGAATTTCAGTTAATTCTTTCATTTCAGTCTAACCTATACCTATCTATAAATTTTGTAGGGCACCGTTAAAGGTGCCCTACAGCTGTATTATAAAATTTAAACTACCTTATCACCCTTAGCTGTCAAGCCGAGATAATATACCATAAAACTTCCCATCATGACAACACCTAAATATCCATTGATCATGCTCGTAACGACTGCCATTAATATTTTAGCAATACCTGCAGGGATAACAGCACTGATAAGCCCGACGAGAAAACCAAACACCACGCCGACTCCTAGAGATATGAGCATCAGTATTACAAATAACAAAACCAGAAACAATACTCTTACAAAAGGCTTCTTCGCTACTGCTAAACTTCTCTTCATTGATCCAATGATACCAAGATTTTCGCAGATAAGAGCATAAGGCGAAAGTGCGAATGGTATAAAATAGAGCAATGCTGCGGCTATACCTATTAATACAGCTATCGTAATAGCAATACCGGAAACGATAGGATTATTCAGCGGAGCTGTGATGGCTACTATAAGAGCAGCTATGAGAGCTACTACAGATATTATGAGAACTATCAGAACGCCCAAACCTAAAAGCTTAAGATAATATTTTGCACCGTAAGAAGCAAAGGAGGCTAATTTCATCTTGCCTTCCTTTATAAGATCCCTTACAAGGCTCAACGCGCCGCCTTGAACAAAAATACTGATCAGTATGAAAACAACCGTAAATATGAGGGCTCCTGCGGTCATCTGAGGAGTAGGCGTCTGCCCCTGTGCTATAGCGAAAGGCATGCTTGCAAGATTTCCAATTAAATTGAATATGACCAGAACCAATACAAGACTGAGACTCTTTCCAGCTACGCTAAACCCTTTCTTAATAGCCTCAAGTACTCCTGCCATAATATAATCCCCCGATTTGTTATAATTTAACTTTGACAAATCGTCCCAGGCTAACGAGAAAAATGATCGCAGCAAGGGACTACAATAAAATAACTATATGAATATAGCAGATAAATCCGGCCCTGTCAAGGCCATTTATCCTTTCAGCTCTCTCCTGCCTTCAAATGCCTTCGTAATAGTAGCCTGATCGGCGTATTCCAGGTCACCGCCTACAGGTATGCCATAAGCCACCCTTGTAAGCTTAGTGCCCTGCCCCTTAAGCACCCTTGTCAGGTAAAGAGCTGTTGCTTCACCTTCTGTATTAAAATCTGTGGCTATTATGATCTCTTTAAACTTTTCCTTCTTAACCCTGTCCAGAAGCTCCTTTATCTTGAGCTCATCAGGGCCTATACCATCAAGGGGTGACAAAGACCCTAATAATACATGATACAGGCCGTCAAAATTACCCGCTTTCTCAATAGTAACGATATCATTTGGCTCTTCAACAACGCATAACGAGGACTTGTTCCTGAGAGGGCTTTTGCATATTTCACAGGTCTCTTCGTCGCTCAGATTATTGCATACCTTGCAGAAGCGGACAGAGTCTTTCACTTTAATTATCGCCGAGGCCATAGCTTCAGCTTCATTCTTAGGAGATCTGAGGATGTAAAAGGCTAATCTTTGAGCTGTTTTAGGCCCAATCCCCGGCATTTTTGAAAATTCCTCTATGAGCAGCTTCATTGAAACAGGAAAATCGTTCATCCTATCCTTCCCCTGTTTTGCGAAGCGTCAGTCATATCGCCGCCAAATATCTCAAGAGCCGCTTTCACTATAGGATCTACTTCCTTGCCGGAACTATCGCCATCCTCGTCCGGAATGTCCATGCCGTCTGCTTCAGAATAACCGGATCTGCGGCGAGCCTGGTTAGCCGCCGGCTCTGTTAAAATAAATGTTATTTTCAGATCCTTACCTATAGCTGCTTTTATGGCGGATTCGATCAGTGTTTTATTATCCAGAGTCTC
>JBAYMS010000080.1:0-3933 GCA_041663425.1 Candidatus Omnitrophota bacterium | reverse complement strand
CAGTGACCCCGCAATTTTAATCGAAGCCAAACCCATTAAAGATGATATTGGAAAAAAGACCACGCAGATTTTTAATTATATGAAGAATAGTAAGGTTACGTATGGGATTGTAACGAATGGCAGGCAACTGTCGCTATATAGCAAATTCCGTGTAAGCAAAAAATGTAAAAAAGGCAGAAGACTTTTTGACATGATGGAATTAAAAGATTTTACGAACTATGCAGATGTGTTGTTATTTCTTTCAAAAGATTCTGTTAATTCAAATAGATTAGATAGATTAGCCAGCGAATACAATAAAAAAGAATATTGGGATTGGAAAAAGGAATATAAAAGAGAGTACAAAGATACCGCTCATGATAAGCTAGGGTTAATATATGCAAAAGAAAAACTGATACATTTAAAAGATGAAGAGTAAATCCTCCCCATTTCTCTCCAAAACTAAATACCTCGAAGGCCTCAAGTGCCCGAAACTCCTTTGGTACGAATATAACCGCAAGGAAGAATTACCGCCGGTTGACGCCAGGGCACAGGCGGTGATGGACCAGGGGACAATAGTCGGGGAACTAGCGCAGACACTTTTCCCTGGAGGGATAAAACTCGAAAGGGCCTACGAACCGGAGAAGCAGGCGGAGCAGTCCCTCAAGGCTGCCAGACTGCGGAAGCCCTTGTTCGAAGCGGGCTTCATAAACGAACGGGCTTACGCTTTGGCCGATATATTGAATCCGGTAGGGAAAAACGTGTGGGATCTTATAGAAGTAAAAAGTTCGACAAGCGCGAAGGATGAGTACTTACAGGATGTTGCCTTCCAGAAATATGTATACGAGGGCGCAGGGCTTAAGATACGCAGATGCTACCTGATGCATATTAACAAAGAATACACAAGGCACGGGAAAATAAATCCCAAACAGCTTTTTGCAAAGGAAGACGTAACCGATTTCGTAACTGACATTATCCCACATATCGAGGACGGTATAGATAGCATGATTAAGGCGATCGCAGAAAAGAACCCGCCGCTCGTGAAAGTCAGTCCCCACTGTGACAAGCCACGGACATGTCCCCTCGAGGATAAATGCTGGGATTTCCTACCTGAAAAAGACGATATCTTCTGTCTCTACGGAGGGACCAAGAAGGCCTACGTGTTTATGCAAAACGGTGTTTTAAGTATCACCCAAATAAAAGAAAGTGTGAATCTGACCTATAAGCAGATCATCCAGGTAGAAAGTCATGCAAGCAGAAAGCCGTATATCGATAAAAAAGCCATAAAGGAATTTCTGGATACTCTAGTGTACCCCCTTTATTTTCTAGATTTTGAAACGATGAGCATGGCGATACCGCCTTACGATGCGTGCAGACCTTACGAAAACATACCGTTTCAGTATTCACTTTATGTTATAAATAAAAAAGGCGCCAAGCCCAAAAGATATCCATACCTTGCAACGGGAAAGAAAGACCCACGGCCCGAAATACTAAAAAATCTTAAACTGCTTTTAGGTAAGTCTGGTTCCATCATAGCGTATAACGCTATTTTCGAGAAAACGGTGCTACGAAAATCAAGCGACGCCTATCCTAAATATAAGAAGTGGTTAGAGGGAATAGAGGAGCGTGTGGTAGATCTCTTGGGTCCGTTCAGGAACTTTTCATATTACCACCCTGATCAGTCCGGGAGTGCGTCCCTTAAGGACGTGATGCCAGTAATAACGAATCTTACATACGAAAACATGGCTATAGCAGACGGTGGGATGGCGAGCTCCGAGTATTGCAGGGTAACATTCGATGGCAAAATAGACAAAAACGAGCGAGAACGTGTCCGCGTAGCTCTCGAGAAATACTGTGACTTGGACACTAAAGGCATGATTGACATATTAAGAGAGCTAGAAAAACACACTAGATAACCATAGGGGGATTTTATGAGTGAGGTAATGGCTATAGAATCGATTGTAGCGGAATATGCGAGATTTCAGGGGTATTTTGTCGAAACACGTGTTGGGGTTAAAACAAAAAAAGGAGCGCATTCTGATATAGACGTACTTGGATTTAAACAAGACGGTAACTTGAAAGAAGCCTTGCTAGTAGAATGCAAAGCATGTGGGACCGCTGGCAGCTATCCAGATCATCATACAAAAAATCAAGTAAAGTATATTAAGAATTTGTTCAAAAAACTTATTGAAAGGTGGAAGTGGATTTCTAAGGAGGAAGAGCAGGATCAGAGGTGGAAAAAAACGTTGAAAAGAGCAGGCAAAATCACCCTTTGGGTAGTTATCGGCGGGTCTTTTAATGACACAACCAAAAAGACAATGCTGGAAAACAAAATAAAAAAGCAATACATGAAAGTTAAAACAATTAAAGATGTAAGAATTATACCGATCCATGAAATATTGCTGGGCATTATAAAAGAGGTACGAGAAGGCAAAAATGAACGAGGTAAAAGATATGACAACGCAGCCCTGGAGTTTTGCAGATGGTTATTAAGAGCTTGTGAGCATAATAGCATAGATTCCATAGATCTCGATGCATCGCTTATAAAAAAAATTGGGACAAATTATAAAAAATACACAAGATTCACAGAAGCACTGAAGCTTAAATATTTTAAGGAGTGTTTGAAAGTAGTTGATAAGAACGCGGAGAAAAGATGCGCGGAGAAGTATACGCGAAAAAAAGTCCTACAGGCTTTGGCAAGATTGGGTAAGCGTACACTGGATGAATTGGCGGACGAATCATCTTTGAAAAGGAGTTCTGTTGTGGCCGGGCTTGGCCCATGGAAGGAATTGGGTATTGTCGCAAAACTTAAAGAAGGAAGGCAGGATAAATATTTCATAATAGACTCATTCAGGGACATTGTAAAAAAAGAACTAAAGAAAACAATTTTGTAGGGTGTAGAAAGCAAAATCCTTCCTGCACAAGAATGTCCACCTTCCAGGGGCGGACACTTGCTAACTGACGATGTTTGAAAGACTTATGAAAATTCGGTCATCAAAATACTGGACAAAATGGACAAATTTGTAGTGTTTTTGATGGTTCGAGCATGCTTCGAAGCGCAATCTATCTCTACAAATCCTATCTCTCATCATAGCAAAAATCTGACCTAATCTCTGGAATTCGTGACATATATACAACCCAAATACAGAGATTACCACGCTCCTATACCCATACCCCCCGAGCCAGTTAGACGTCTGACAGCGGATTTCTTCGCTGTCAGATTCGCATAGATCAAGTAGCCCTGTGTCGGGTTGACGCCCATACAGGGCTATTTGCATTTTGGTGGGGCTTAAGGTGGCTTTATGCAGGACGAGCCTTACCATGTCCTTCTGGCGGTAGGGCTTTATCTTATCAAATAGGTCAGAGAATCGGCTCAAAGCCAGCGTTACAAGCTCCTGACTTATCGATTCCCGCTCGATTTCCTTGATCATGGCCTCAAGCGAGGCTATGCCGGTTTCTATCTCTTTTCGGCGCTGGCCAAGCTCGGCAAGTTTCTCTTTGAGGAATATACTGCTGTCATCCGTGGCCATGGCAGTCCATTTATTCATTATTCCATCGGCAAAGGCCTTGACCTCGGCCAGCTCTTTTTGAAGGTGTGTCCTCCGGCATTTAAGCTGTGGCAATTCCTTCATAAGCTTATCGTTGGTATGCTCTATCAGCTTTTGCATAAGGCCGGAATCGGATGATAGATATTTTATTCGCTCGATTATTATACGTTCTATTTCATCGGCCGGGAGTTTGAATCGGCAGTCCTTATCTTTGCATACATAGAAAAAGTATTTATTACCACGTCTGCCTGTTCCGCAGGTTCCTTCCATCTGGCTTCCACATTTACCGCACCATAAAAGCCCGCCATTTAAGATATAAGTGTGTTTGATTATCTTTGTGCCGTTGTGTTTCGTTTTGGTGTTTTGCTTGATGAGCTTCTGGACCTTGTAGAAGGTCTCCTCATCGATT
>JBAYMS010000079.1:0-4250 GCA_041663425.1 Candidatus Omnitrophota bacterium | reverse complement strand
TTCCTCTCTTATTTTTAATCTTCCTCTTCCACCTTTTTATTAAGTTTTGCCTTATCCGTTATGGCCTGCGCCAGATTCGGCGGCACTATCTCATAATGGGAGAAGCTCATTGTATAAGTGCCCCTTCCCCCAGTTATCGATTTAAGCTCATTCACATACTTGTACATCTCTTCGAGTGGAATTTTTGCCTTGATCACCTGCGAACCATCAGCAGGCTCCATTCCCATAACCCTTCCGCGTCTCGAATTCAAACTTCCGGTTATATCTCCCATAAACTCATCCGGAACGACTATATCGACATCCATTATAGGCTCAAGCAGTACAGGCTTAGCCTTAAGCATCGAATCTTTGAAAGCATGCCGTGCGGCGGTCTGAAACGCAATATCTTTCGAATCTACAGGATGCGTTTTACCATCGTAAACTACGGCCCTTACATCTACTACCGGAAAGCCAGCCAGAGGTCCCGCGCCCAAAGCTGTCTTAACACCTTTCTCACAGCTTACTATAAAAGGCCGCGGTATGGCCCCGCCAACCACTTCGTTTACAAATTCAAACCCCGCCCCGCGCTCCAGCGGCTCAATGCGCATCCAAACTTCGGCAAATTGGCCGGCACCGCCAGACTGCTTTTTATGGCGGTACTGCGCATCGCCTTTCGCCATTATTGTCTCTTTGTAGGCGACCTTCGGAGTCCCCACCTCAACCTGAACACCATAGCGCATCTTCATTCTATTCAGAAGCATCGCTATGTGCATATCGCCCATGCCAGACACTATCATTTCTTTAGTCTGCTCATCGCGTGTAACTTTAAACGTAGGATCTTCAGCGCTTATCTTGTGAATCGCGTTGGAGATCTTGTCTTCATCAGCCCTGGTCTTCGGTTTAAGAGAAAACGAAATAGCAGGCTCAGGGAATTGTATATCTTCAAATTTTACAGGGCTCTTCTCATCTCCAATCGAATCACCCGTATGCGTATCTTTTAACTTAGCAACACACGCTATATCTCCGGCCTGAGCAAAATCCATAGGGATCTGCGTCTTCCCCATAAGGCTGAAGGTCGCGCCTATCTTTTCACGCACGCCTTTATTTACATTATAAAATCCGCCGTTAGACGGAAGCTTTCCTGAGAATACTTTAAATATCGATATCTGGCCCAGAAACGGATCTGATAACGTCTTAAATATCAGCCCTGTAAACGGCCCGTCCGCTTTAACGGCTACACTCATCTTTTCAGAAGAGTCGGTCTTAACAGCCTCAACCGCCGGCCTATCTGCAGGCGACGGCAGATAGCTGACGATCATATCCAGCAGCTCTCTGATACCTATGCCTTTTATCGCTGATCCGCAAAGTATGGGGGTGACTTCACCCTTAACGACTGCTTTCTTAAAAGCTTTGTCGAGCTCCTCTACGGACAACTCGCCCTTATCTAGATACTTTTCAAGCAAACTATCATCGGTCTCAGCAACGGCTTCGGCAAGCTCATCCCCTAAATTTTTGGCATGCTCTTTATCCGCATCCGTCAGAGTGTCGAGACCTTTACGATTTACTATATTTACTACATCTTTAAGCGCCGCCTCTTTACCTACCGGAACATCTACGGCAACGCAGTGCTTCCTAAATTTCTTTTTTATATCTTCGAAACATTTATCATAATCCGAGTATTCTTTATCCAGCATATTTATAAAGAACATGCACGGCACGCCCTTCTCCATCGCCATCCTATACGAGCGTTCCGTTCCTATCTCTATACCGCCTGTAGCATTAACAACTACGATACATGCATCTGCCGCCCTGAGACCACCTATCATCTCACCTACAAAATCGGTATAGCCCGGTATATCTATTACATTTATTTTCGTGGAATTATACGTAAAACTTATAAGGGACGTGCCTGCAGAGTGCTTTTTTTCTTTTTCGTCTTCGTTGTAATCGGAAACCGTCGTTCCGTCAAGCACCTTCCCCATCCTGGGAATAGCCCCTGCGCCACAAAGCAGCGCTTCAACGAGGGAAGTTTTTCCGCTTCCGGAATGGCCCAAAAGAATAATATTTCTAATATCTTTTGCCGCGAAATTTGTCATATTTCACGCCCTCCGATGTATAATAAGTATTAATATTATATCTTTAATAAGCGAAAAGTCAACTTATTATAACTTTAGCGTTTTTAACACCTTTAAGCGCCAGCTTATATATATCCTCCCTTTCGATCTTTTCGAATCCGCCCTCCCTAAGCTCGCCAAGCCCCAGGCTGCCGATGCGTATACGCTTTAAGTCCGTAACGGGGCTGCCGACAGCCTTAAATATCCTGCGCAAATGCCTTTTTTTACCCTCAGCAATCACAACATGTAACGTAGTATGGTCACCCAGCTTCTTAACGCCTGAGTAGGATTTTATCTTAAGAATATCGCCCTCACTGAAGACTCCGCGTTTCAGGCGCAGCAGCACATCATCTTCGAGCAGGCCTTTTACGGTCGCAACATACTCTTTTTCCACTTCAAATTTCGGATGAGTCAGCTTATAGCAAAGATCTCCGTCGTTTGTCAGTATTATCAGCCCCCTGGAATCTTTATCAAGCCTTCCGATCGGGTATAGCCGCGCATACTTCTTCGGCAATATCTCCGTTACCTTCTTAAGTGCATATGGATCATCGACAGTTGTGGTAACGCCCTTCGGCTTATTTATAATAAAATAAAGATTTTTTTCGGAGTGTATGAGCTTACCGCTCACTGTTACCGCATCGCCTTCTTTTATGATATACCATGGCTCATTTACTACCTTGCCGCCTACCTTAACCTTGCCTTCTTTTATAAGCTCTACGGCTTTTCTTCTCGACGAGAAACCCGCCTTCGCTATAAATGCATTCAATCTCATTTGATTAGTTCTTTCATTTTATTTACTCAGCCGTATCCCGCGTTTTCTTCTCAACAACACACGGCACATTCTGCGGGCCCAAAAGAGCCGCCATATTAGCGGCTTCATACGGGTTAAAGTCTATGTCGTTCCTGTACTGCCTATACATGAGCCTTCCGGATTCACTATAAACCCTTCGTTCCATCGGGACGCCGGTCTCGTCATAAGAGACCTGCGACTCGAGCTGCATACCGTTATACCACCATCTCATAGCCGCCCAGCCGTCTATACCTATCCTTAGTTTTCCCTTTTCATCGTAGAAAGCCGCCTCTATTTTATTGCCGGCAGGATCAAATTTTTCCACCTTCTCCACAGTGCCGTCATTTCTGCAATACGCCTTCGCTTTAAGTGTACCGTTGGTATCAAAAAGCGTGCAGGACTTTATGGTCCCATTACTCCAATGTTCATATTGCCGCAAACTCTTGATCTCACCTTCACCGCTGCAATAAGGCGCAATAAATAACAAGGTAAGAAAAAATATAAACCCTGTTTTTGCACAGCACATCATCAAATTCCTTACCTATTTTTTTGCCGCTTCATCCTTTTTGATCGGAATAACTCCGGCAAGGTCGCCTACAACATTGATAAGCTGAGTATCCGCAGGTACTATGATTTTAACATTATTCGAAAGCGACTTTTCTACCGTCTCGAGACGTCTTAAAAGCTGCGCGTTGCCGACGAAATATTTATCCGCCGCGTCATTAACTAGCTTGATCGCCTCTGCTTCACCCTGCGCCTGCAGTATCTTAGCCTGTCTAGATCCTTCTGCCTTCTTTATCGCCGCGCGTCTTTCTCCATCAGCAGTCGTCTCAGTAGCTGTGGCAAAGTCTATAGCCGCGATCTTTTCATTCTCAGCCTTAACGACTTTATTCATCGTCTCCTGCACGTCTTTAGGCGGATCGATCTCTTTCAGCTCGGTCCTGACTATCTCCAGCCCCCAATTTGCAGTTTCTGACATCAGCGTCTTGTGCAGCTCCTCATTTATCTTACCCCTTTCGCTATTGGCCGATTTCAGAGTAAGGGTACCTATGATATTTCTCAGAGTAGTCCTGGCAAGGTTTACGATCTGGTACAGATAATTATTTACACTATACTGCGAGCGTTTCACATTTTCCTCGTCGGCCTTTACTTTGAAATATACCTGGGCGTCGACTTTGGCGTTAAGGTTATCGTTGGTGATGATCTCCTGGGGCTCAGCGTCTACCATCTGCTCGGTGATATTGATCTGATAGAGATTTTCTACTATAGGCATCACCCAGTTAAATCCCGGGTTAGCGAAACGATTATATTTACCAAACCTTTCGATCAAACCCCTGTGCGTAGGACGCACTATCCTGATACCCATG
>JBAYMS010000078.1:0-4373 GCA_041663425.1 Candidatus Omnitrophota bacterium | reverse complement strand
TGTATGAATCCCAGTAGTACGGCAAGAACCCCTGCTCAGGCCGCCAGCCCATACACATGACCTTGCGTCCGTTCATCATCCACGGCCAGTCCACCCTGTCGTAAAGATATTTTGCTATCATCTCCACTTCAGTGCCTTTGAAATATTCACCGGCGAATAATGCGCCGGCTAAAAATAAAGCTGTATCGATCGAGGACAATTCGGAATTCCACGCCCTGGAACATGTGCGCATGTCGAGGAAGTGATAAAAGAAACCGTGTTCGCTCGGGACCGCATCGCGGAATGTGATCAGAGTCTTAAGGACGCGCTCATAGGCCTGCCCTTCCTCTATCCAGCCGCGCGAATCACCGATGCACAGCGCTGTCAGCCCAAATCCGACTGCCGCGACAGACGCTGGCGCGCCGGGACGCGATGAATCCTTTATAAGTCCGTTTGCGGGATTTGTTTCTCCGGGAAAGTAAAGCAGGCTGTCATATTCCAGTTTGGCAAGGAAATCTTCATCTTTCGAAACGTCAAGAGCTTCGCTATCCGGATAGGCTGGCTGGATAAACGTCAGAAAATGGATCGTTATGAATAATATTAAAACTACCGTTTTTCTTGTCACGTCTTATATTTTAATATTACAGAATCAATACTGGAAAGGATCTCTTTCAACCGCTTGCCGTCCTCAGCGGGTATCGAGCCCCTTTCTACGAGAATATTTATCCTCTCTTCCAGGGCTATCGACTCGGCCTTTATCTTTTTTATGTCATCATGCAGGCCTTCGACCATATCTTCGAGCGCATCGGCGGCGTCCCTCATTTCATCGCCTTTTCTTATTTTAAAATTTACCAGAAGGTCGCCGCGCTGTATAGCTTCAGCCGATTTTTCTATTCTATACATCGGCCCGGCTATCCTGTGGGATATGAATATACCGGCAATAAATATGAGGATTGAAAGGATTATTATTTTAGGAACGAGCGATCTGTTTACAGACTGGAGAGCATCTTTCAGGGCATCCCTGTCCTGCTCACTCAAAAGCTCAGCTTCGCGGAATATCTTTTCGAGCCTGTAGTCGCCTTTTGCATACCGCGCCTGCTCATAGTCTGTTATGCGTTTTACGTTTTCTAAATTCTGGGAAACTTTAAATCTGGAGAAGTTTTCGATTATCGAACCCCACATACCCATATAGAGCCCGAAACCTGTCGCGAGCATTACAACCAAAAGCGTGGTCACTATCAGGACGGTGTATTTAAGCTGGAACTTTTTGTTGATGAGATAATTTTTTCTTTTGAATTTTGTCTCAGCCATGGCGTAATTATATCACAAAATCCATAACCTTGCGCATGATATTTACAAGTTTCGGCGCTTCGCCGCGTTCTTTCTCGAGCACTTCGACGTAAAGGCGTATGCTGCCGTCCGTGCCAGATTTCCTCGGGAAAAGTTTACGGCCGCCGGCAAACTGGATCTGGGCCCCTCCGGCATCGGTAATGTCAAAGCCGCTCACCTTCCATGGAAGGCCTGCTGAAGCGAGCTCTTTCTCGAGCTTCTCACCGAACATCTTACGGAAATCACCTGCCTCAGGATTTCCAAGGCGTGCTACGAGATCGTAATATTTTTCAGCGCCCTCATCTTTTGCTATACCATAACGAGGCGCCGCTATCCTGTCCTGGCCGGTTTTGTCTTTTATGAATGCCCACATCTCATCCGCAAAATCCTGCCATGTCTTACCCGTCTCAGTCATCATCTCGAGCATCAGCGCAGCAAGACATATTGAATGATCGAAGAACAATTCTTTTTTGCCTTCCGCTATATTCTCTTTAATAAATCCTATATGGCCGCTCTCTTCTACGGCTACTAGTATGTCGTTCAATGTCCCGTTGTAATATTTATTCGGGCCGGCGAACCATTTCGAACCTACAGGCGTAACCTGCACACTGCCTAGGCCCAGTGCTTTTGCCAGCGCATCAAATCCGCCCGTTGTGGGCACTGTGCGGACCACGCGGCCGGTCTGTCCTTTATACTTTGCCAGATAGTAAGCCGCAAGCATTCCTATATCATTAGGGATTATCTCTTTTTTAAGCTCGGCCACCAGCCTGTCAGCGTCTCCGTCTATAAGAAGCGCTATAATATGTGACGGATCCGAGGCGACATAATCCTGATAGTCTTTACCGCGCATCCATGGCCGCGTCGGATCGGGAGCAAAACGGACCTTCTTGCGCTCTCCGGTAGCCGGATCATTATATTCCACCCAGCCTGTCATTTTGCCCTTCATTGACATATCATTCATAAATACCGTATTGAAAGCCCTGAAATTTTTACCTTCTTTAAAGCCCGTGGCATTAAGTACTTTGATAGCAAATTTTGACATGCCGCCATTCATAGTATTTATCGCGATCTTCATGTCAGGATACTTTGCCCTGAAATCCTCTCCCAGCTTTTTCAGATCAAATACACTGCAAAGCCTTTTAAACTCTACCGTGTCCGGATCATCCTCATCGCCTGGCCGGACAATAACGATCCGTCCATCGGCAACAGCTTTATCAAAAGGAACGGATGGCGCTTCTTCAGCCAGCTTCTTATCGTTAATACGTTCAGAGATGAGCCCTGTCAGGGAATCTGGGGCCGGCGCATTATTGAGGAATACCTTTACTCCTGAAACCAAACGGCCGGAACCGGGATCGACCACTTCATTATGACTGGCGGTCCTCATTATGGCAGCGTAAATATTTTTAGGATGCACTCCATTACCTGTAACCGATATCATAAATGGCGCGGCAATAGGTTTAGGCACAAACGACACTTTAAACCCGCACGCGGCAAATGTCTCAGCTACTGCCTTCGACTCGCTCATCTCTCCGATGTTAAATCCATTTTTACCCTGAGGACGCGGGTCGAATCCGACCATAATAAACGGAAGGTCTTTGCCGGGACACTCCTTCTTCCATTGGCCGGCCAACACCTCGGCAGTGCCTGAGGCTATGCGGCGCTGAGTCTCTTCAGTTATGTCATCACCCCGGATACCATTGGTTCCGAATGTGCGTTTTATAGATAATTCTGCTTCAGAAATTTTCATGAATATATTTTACCGCATTAGCATGCTGAAATGGTAGAGTTTTTTATATAAAAACAGGGCACCTTTAAAGGTGCCCTGTAGTACAGATTTTTTTCGGCAATATCGTTATAGCGACTGCTCGACCGCATCTTTCGTAAGCTTCTGAGCTTCGGCATCGGCATTTATATTTGCCGGCTTAACTCTCGGAATAATCCTTATTACGAAATAAGTAGACATCTTAAATGGATCTATAGGTTTGTTTTCCGTGTCGAGGAACATACCTATACTGCTTAACAACATCGCAAAGCCATTGTCCATATCCTGTTCAAATCCTAAACGCAGTGCCAGATCATATATGGCAGGAATCGGAACAAAGAGCAAATTGCCTTCTCCATCATGAGACTGAACATCCAGCACTCTGCTCTTTTCGTGTAAACCCTGAACCGCCGCCTGGAACAACTTGCCTTCCTCTGTATCGATCAGGGTAGAATCTTCATTAATGAAAACAACAGACCTGATATTTTCATTAGCTACAATATCCGCGGCTATGCTTACAGCATTAACCTTGGTTGCACGTATATTTATTACAAGGTCCTTCAGATTATCATCCAGCTTCTGCCCTATACGCTGGGCGAGAAGATCTGTAGATGCTCCCGATTCTTTTGCAACTCTCACTATAAGGACCTTGCCTTCCTTTGCAAGATCTTCCTGCTTTAAGAGCAGCGAGGTGGCCGTAGCATTCAGGCTCGCGACAGACGGACCTCCGACAGAAGCCATTATCTCCTCTGCCGACGCACCTTCAGACTTAACATCCTGCTCAGGCTTAACAGGCTTCAGAGTCGTCAGTTTTTCATCTTTGCCAGCCGTCTCTTTTGACAATTGCTCGACGAAAGCCTCACAGAACGCTTTTATCGTCTGGCGGACTTCAGGCGTTGCGTCATTAAATTCAAATAAAACTGTGGGCGAGACCTCGGCCATGCGTTTAACATTCGGCATAGTCATGGCTTCATTTGTTTCATGTATCGTCGCACCATTTATATTCGCATACTTACCGCCCAATATTCCCAGATCATTAAACGCTTGATTAAAATACTCATTACCAGCGCCTAGAGATCTTGCGCTGAAGAACATGTTGATAGTCCTGTTTGCTAAAAGCGGCTTAGTTAAATCGTCCGAATAAGCAAGATTCGCTTCCAGGCCTTTGTGCGACCATGCAGGGAAAAGCGCCGTCTGCACCAGCCATCCGGAATTCCTGGTCAGATCATTCTCATAAGCTTCCAGTCTTAATTCTTTTGCCAAAGACAACAAGTCTTCTCTGCCTACAAATAAATTAATCCTG
>JBAYMS010000077.1:0-4469 GCA_041663425.1 Candidatus Omnitrophota bacterium | reverse complement strand
TGATGTTAATAGATTGAATTCCTTTCGGAAATAAGTATACTAAATCCCAAAAAAAATATAAGATGTCAAATATCTCCTACTGCAATCTGACCTAATAAGGCTTGCCTTTTGATGTCCAAAAAAAGATTATTTTTGATTGATGGCAACTCGTTCTGTTACAGGGCGTTCTATGCCATAAGAGCTCTTACAAATTCCAAGGGCCGGCCTACAAATGCCATATACGGCTTTGTTACTATGCTCAATAAGATAGTTAAAGAAAACAAGCCGGATATGCTTGCTGTGGCGTTTGATCTTAAAGGGCCGACATTCAGACATAAAAAATACGAAGACTATAAAATACAGCGTAAGCCTATGCCTGATGACCTTGTGGGGCAGATGCCATGCATTAAAGATGTAGTGGCCGCTTACAATATCCCGATATTTGAGGTTCAGGGCTATGAAGCTGACGATGTCCTGGCTACACTTGCGAAGAAGGCCGAAGCTAAAGATATTGAGACGTTTATAGTAACGGGCGATAAGGATGCTCTCCAGATAGTCAATTCGCATATCAAAGTTTACAGCACGCATAAAGAAGGGCTTATATACGATGCCGGCAAAGTTAAAGAAGAATACGGTGTCGAGCCTGTACATATGGTAGATATAATGGGGCTCATGGGGGACGCTATAGATAATATACCGGGCGTTAAAGGTATAGGTGAGAAAACGGCCGTGGAGCTTATTAAGGAATTTGGTTCAATAGATGGGCTGTATGAAAATATAGATAAAGTAAAAGGTGCCCGCAACAGGATATTGACAGAGAACAAAGACATGGCTTATTTGAGCCGTGAGCTGGCGGTCCTGGACGAGAACGTTCCCATCAATATCGATTTTAAAGAATTGGAATTAAAAGAGCCGGATCAGGAGAAGCTTCTCGGGTTTTTTAAGGAGTTCGAATTTAAGTCTCTCCTTAAAGATGTGACTCCTAAAGGGACTCTTAAATCTACTTACGAGCTGGTCGAAGACGAAAAGAGGTTTTTGAAAATAGCTGAAGAATTGTCGGGCTTAAAAGAATTTGCTTTCGATTTTGAAACGACCAGCGAAGATCCGATGCTGGCAAAACTTGTAGGTGTGTCTTTTTCGTGGAAGGTGGGGCAGGCGCATTATGTGCCGATGAATACATCTTTAACACCCGAAAAAGTTTTAAAAGAGCTCAAGCCGATATTTGAAAACGAGAAGATAAAGAAAATAGGGCAGAATATAAAGTATGAATATATCGTTCTAGCCAATTACGGCATAGAGCTTAAAGGTATAAGCTTTGATACGATGGTCGCTTCTTATGTTTTGAATCCGTCGAAATTGAACCATAACCTCGAAGATATCTGCCTCGAATATTTAAGCCATAAGATGACTACGCCGATTCAGGAGCTTCTGGGTAAAGGCAAGACCGCTATCACTATGGATCAGGTAGATGTTAAGAAGGTTTCAGATTACTGCTGCGAGGACTCTGATGTTACTTTGAGGCTTAAAAATATACTCGAGAAAGAAATGTCCGATAAGGGGCTCGACAAATTATTTAACGATGTTGAGATACCGCTTATAAAAGTCCTTGCAACTATTGAAATAAACGGCGTGGCTATCGATAAAGATTATCTGGATGTCCTTTCGAAGGAGATGGAATGCAGACTTGATAAGCTGACGAAAGAGATATACGAGATCGCGGGTGAGGAATTTAATATTAATTCGCCGAAACAGCTCTCTAAGATATTATTTGAAAAACTTAAACTGCCGATAGTAAAAAAGACAAAGACCGGCATCTCGACCAACGAAGAGGTTCTGGTAAAACTGGCAGCGGAACATAAATTGCCAAAGATGCTTTTAGAATACAGAGAGCTTGCGAAGCTGAAATCGACATATATCGATTCATTGCCGGAGCTTGTAAATCCCAAGACAGCTCGGGTGCACGCGTCTTTTAATCAGACGGTGACAGCTACGGGAAGGCTTTCGTCGAGCGGGCCCAATTTGCAGAATATTCCCATAAGGACGGAAGAGGGCAAGAAAATAAGAAAAGCTTTTATATCGTCGTCAAAGGATAATGTGCTGTTGTCGGCCGATTATTCGCAGATAGAGCTCAGGATACTGGCGCATATGTCCGGTGATAAACAGCTTGCAAAGGCTTTTAAAGAAGGTCTCGATATCCACTCGTTTACTGCCAGCCTGGTCTTCGGCATAAAAGAGGATGAAATTACCAGCGAGATGCGAAGCATGGCCAAGACGGTAAATTTTGGCATAGTTTACGGGATGAGCCCGTATGGACTTTCGCAGGCGCTTAATATAGGTGTGGATAAGGCGAAAGAATTTATAGACGCATATTTTGAGAGATATCCGGATGTTAAAGTTTATCTTGAAGGTTTAATAAAAGAGGCGCGTGACAATGGTTTTGTCGCTACTATTTTGGGACGCAGACGATACATCCCGGAAATAAACAATCCGGATATGCGTATAAGGCAATTTGCCGAACGCACTGCCATAAATGCGCCGATCCAGGGTTCTGCAGCTGATGTAATAAAGGTAGCGATGATAGCTATAGACGAGAAACTTGCAAAGAATAAGATGGAAACAAAGATGATCCTGCAGGTGCACGACGAACTTGTATTTGATGTCCCGAAGAATGAGCTCGAAAAAGCCAGGAAAATAGTGAAGGAAGGCATGGAAGATATCATTAAATTAAAAGTGCCGGTAGAGGCACATATAGAAGTGGGTAAAAACTGGTTGGAGATGGCATAAATATGAGTAAACTGAAAGTACTGTTTGCGGCAAGCGAAGTGGCGCCGTTCGCAAAGACAGGCGGACTGGCTGATGTTGCAGGAAGCCTGCCGGTCGCCCTGGAAGAGATGGGCGTCGATGTCCGGGTGGCCATGCCAAAATACGGCCGTATTAAAGTTGATGGGCCGCAGGCGGTGATAGGCAGGGACGTTAAGGTTTATTTTATTGAGAATGAGGAATATTTTGACCGCAAAGAACTTTACGGCGATAAGTTCGGTGATTATCATGACAATCTGGAACGGTTTGCGTTCTTCTCGAAGGAAGTTTTAGAGAGGTGTAAGAAGGAAAATTTTCAGCCCGATATTATACATTGCAATGACTGGCAGACAGCTCTCATTCCCGTTTATCTGAATACTTTATATAAATATGACCCGTTCTTTTCCAAGACAAAAGTTTTGTATACCGTGCACAATCTCGCCTATCAGGGGCTTTTTAATAAAGATGAGTTCCCGAAGACAGGGCTCGACTGGGTACTGTTCACAATAGAATATTTCGAATTTTACGATAAAGTTAACCTGATGAAGGCCGGCCTGATATACGCTGATGCTATAAATACGGTAAGCCCGACTTATGCAGGTGAAATACTTACAAAAGAGTTCGGCTGCGGACTTGAAGGTGTTCTGAAGAACAGGGAGAAGGTTCTGACTGGTATATTGAATGGTATAGATTATAACGTATGGAACCCTGCTGTCGATAAAAAGATAGCCAGGAAATATTCCGCAGAGACGATCGACGACAAATATGCAAATAAAGAAAAGCTGCAGAAAGAGCTTGGGCTTAAGATAGACCGTGACATACCAATGATAGGTATGATATCAAGGCTGGCTGACCAGAAAGGGCTGGACCTTTTGTCGAAGATAATAGATGAGCTATTGGGTATGAAGGTGCAATTTGTCCTACTGGGCACGGGGGATAATAAATATCATATTCTTTTTGAGAAGATGGCAAAGATACACAGTAAGAATACCTCTATAAACCTGAAGTTTGACGCTACGCTGGCACAGAAGATCTATGCTGCATCCGATATATTTCTGATGCCTTCAAAGTATGAGCCGTGCGGATTGGGACAGATGATAAGCTTCAGATACGGCACCATCCCGGTCGTCAGGGAGACGGGTGGTCTCAAGGACAGCGTGCAGGAATTTAATCAGAAGACAAAAGAGGGCGACGGTTTTACTTTCTCCGAACATAGGGCTGATCATCTCTTTGCAGCTATAAAGAGAGGGCTGGCTTTATATAAGAACAAGACAGTCTGGGCGGCTCTTGTGAAGAAAGTTATGGGATTGGATTTTTCGTGGGAAGCTTCTGCCAGGGAGTACGTGAAGCTTTACGAGAAAATTACCGGGAAATAATTTATGGTGATCGGGATCACTGGCAGTTTTGGGACCGGAAAGTCATTCGTCGCATCTGTCTTCAGGTCTCTGGGCGCGAAAGTGGTCGACGCCGATCGCATGGCGCATGAAGTTATCCGTAAAGGGACGCCGGAATACAGGCGGATAGTTAAAGGTTTTGGTAAAAATATATTAACCGGAAGAGGAGAGATAGACAGGGAAAAGCTCGGAGAAGTGGTTTTTTCGGATGTTGCGCTTCTGCGGAAGCTTACAGGTATAGTGCATCCGGAAGTTATAAGGAAAATAAGGCGTTCTGTGGAGGCCGCCGGTAAAAAG
>JBAYMS010000076.1:0-4559 GCA_041663425.1 Candidatus Omnitrophota bacterium | reverse complement strand
GCAAACAGAAACGTGCTTGAAAAACATACAGTCTGATCAGATCGAAATGAAAACAACGGTAAACGCTATTCGCACTGACCAAGTTATGTTTTACAGAGCGATAAATCCAAAGTGGGAAAGTTCTGTGATGCGTGGCAAATGATCCAGCACATAATATACGTCAAGGATAAGCCATGCTTAGAAGATCCGACGTTACAGTGTGGGGAGTGCAAAGAAAAGGAAGTTTGTGAGGTGAGAATTGAACCAAAACAGAAAAGCATTTTTAGTGAATTGAGTCAAAATTATGCCACGAAAAAGGCCGAATAAAGTTCTAATATATACTTTATCTGATCCGATAACGGGTGATATACGATATGTCGGAAAAACCGTCTGTGATCTTATAGATAGGTTATATCTTCATCTGTATTTCGCAAAAAAGGGAAATAAAACTCATAGATGTAATTGGATTAGGTCGCTTTTACGTTTTGATATTATACCCCTCATTGAAGAAATTGAGAGAATCGATCTTAATGGAGATTGGGCAAGTCGGGAAAGATACTGGATAAAGTATTATAAATTAAAAGGATTTAAACTAACAAATGCCACAGATGGTGGAGAAGGATGCCATGGGATAATACATGATGAAGAATTTAGAAATAAAATTAGTTTTGCGCACAAAGGGAAAGTTATATCAGATGAACAAAAAGCTAAACAATCTTTGGCAATGAAAGGAAAGATCGTCACAAATGAAACTCGGCGCAAAATATCCGAAGCAGGTAAGGGAAGAATATGGAGTGAATCATCAAAGAAAAAAGTATCTGATAAAAAAAGAGGGATTCCACTACCCCAAATCGCATGTGAAAAAAATGGGAGAGCAAAACTTAATAGAGAACAAGTTTCCACAATAAAAAAATCAAATTTATCTTATGGAAAATTATCTTCAATATATGGTGTTGTTAAATCGCAAATTGCGAGAATAAAAACTGGTCAACAATGGGCGGAAACATGAATTCTAATCGAAGAGCTTTTTTGGCTGCTATAGCCGTGAGCGAAGGGACCGAACACCTGGGCGACCACGGGTATGATTGCCTCGTTGGGGGGAGTTTATTTCAGAACTATGATGATCACCCACGAAAGGTTGTTATCTTATCCAAAAAGCTATCCTCGACGGCGGCGGGACGGTATCAGATACTTTCACGGATTTACGACTTTTACAAGAAGTCACTGAAACTTCCCGACTTCTCGCCAGGTAGTCAAGATAAGATAGCTTTGCAGCTCATAAAGGAATGCAAGGCACTTAATGATATTGATGCCGGGAGATTCGATGAGGCGGTTACAAAGTGTAAAAGCCGATGGGCCTCGTTGCCTGGGGCAGGATATGGACAGCACGAAAATAAACTTGAGGATCTCCGACTTGCATATAGGCAGGCCGGGGGAGAAATTTTGATAGGATAAGGGAGGGTTAAAATGAACTGGAAAGCATGGATAATCGGTCTTGTAAGTGCAATTATCAGCGGTGGGGCAAACGCAATAACGGTGGCGATTATTGCTCCTGAAACATTCAATCTCGACACAGGGCTGTCGAAACTGGCAATGGCCGTAATAGCTGGGGCAATCATCGGTGTCTCGAACTACCTTAAAACAAAACCGTTGCCGCCAGAGGTAATGGCCTCATGACAGCGATCTGGGCAAAGATAAAAATCTATGTGGCCGCTGGCGTACTTGTGATCTTCATAATTATGGCCTTGGCGCTTTCCCTGTATCGTCTGGATAATGCCAGACTTAAAGCCGAAGTATCTGCCAAGGAAAAATTAATCACGGCCTCTCAATCGATTATACGCGCTCAAACGAAAAATATTGTTGATATAAAGGAGAGCGAAAAGAGGCTGCAGGCGATAGCGAAAGACTCCGGCAAGATCGTTGAACGGATCGAAACCCTTAAGATCGTCCCTGGGCCTCCGGGGGAATGCAGGCAGGTAATAGCGGATGAAGGCTTTAAAAATATTTACGATAGCATTGCTGATCGGTTTAATGGGATGCCAGACGGCGCAAGTGATTAATCCACCTGCTAAATACTGCCCGGCGCCTACCCGACCGACCATGCAGAAGGTTGTTGACGAAAAGGTATTGCTGAGAAACTTCAATCTATTGGTGGATTATACCCTCGGTCTCGAATCAACGATCAAGTGCTACGAGGCCGGGGATTAATTATTTCTTATGACATTATAACCCATCCATCCGCCAAGCCGAAACAAGGGCCACGCAGTATATAATTGACATGGGAATAATAATCGCGCCCGGTATATTGCAGCGGCTTTCCTTGTTTCATTTCTTCGCCGGTATAAAAAGTTTCTTTCAACAAAAGGTCATCCCCTACCTTGAAACCTCTATCATCCAACCTGATTTCAAACGTTTTGAAGCCATCGCAAACAGATTGAAAAACTTCCGGGTCTGTTTTCAGTTCGTGGATCATACCCCCTCCTTAGTATGTTCTAAAATAGATCACCTCATGAAGCTCCTGCCTGAGTTCTTCGATCTCCTTATCCTTCGCGGAAAGTTCAGTCTTCAGCCGGTCGATCTCGGCAATAAGCAATGTCTGCCTTTCCGGGTAAACGTATCGCGCATCTTCTTCATAGCTAAGCGTCGTAGGATGCTTTTTAAATATTTCTTCAATCGTCATTTTATCCTCCATCGCCCGGAAACCCGGTCAGCCGCATTGGTAGTGTCTCAGTTTGATTTATTCTCCCATTGAAATGCTTGAGCGCTTATGCTATCATTTTTGTAAAAGTTGGAACAGCAGGCTTGTTCGCCTATATAGAAGGGAGGTAAGGAATGACACGAAGAGTTACAACAAGCCCAAGAATCAATGAGCAATCGGCGGAATTTTATCAGTCTGTCTTTTCGAGCAAGCATGGGGGGTTAACATATCTATTGGAAGCTTTCCCTGTCTTATATCGTCGGACAATGCACGAACTCAAGGAACAATTTACTTCTGGCGAACTGTCACTTATTGTTGAAGCTTTCGATATCGAGAAACTTAATCCACAGCTCGCCGGTCAGCAATTATTGACCTATATTTCAGACGCAATAGAATTGAAAGGTATTGATAAAAAGTGGATTGTGGATGGTCAGTTGCTTTGCGGTAAAATATCTTCCATGACGTTGTTCGAGGTCTTTTGTTTGGAGATATGGGCACACAGCAAGCCGCTTTTGTAAGTATTTTGGAAGGATGAGTGATGGTAATATGAAAAAGAAACCTGTTGAATTGAATAAGCTGGCTAAGTTCCTTGTCGATCAGGCAACGAATGAAGCGCCAGAGATTGAAGAGATCCCCACAAAGAACCCTGCCGCCGTCGCGTTAGGACGTTTAGGGGGTAAGAAAGGCGGCAAGGCTCGGGCGGAAAAACTGACATCTGAACAGCGAAAAGAAATAGCTGTTAAAGCTGCTAAGGCAAGATGGAAGAAATAAAATAATTAAGATTGATTTTTGTTTTTAGCTTCAAATTTAAATATCTGACCCATATCTACAGACAATTCTGTATCTATTTTTGATTTAAATTTATATTTTTCAAGAGTCCTTTTGACGATTTCAGGCGGTAGATTCATTTGAAATGCGATCTTATTATAATCTATGGGATTGCCATATATATTCTCAGCCATTTGGCTTAGAAGACGCGGTCTTTCGGCCATAACCAATATGGGTTCCGTTTTTCTGTGCCATTGCATCATTAAATATTTATATTGACGATCACTAATTATTTTAAGATCATGTGCCTTAATAATTATTGCTTGGATGGAAACAAGCCAACGTTTTTTTAAGGACAACAGGCTGGCAAGTGTAACGGGTGGCCTAAGCTCATTTAGCATTGATTCTTGGGGTATTAAAAATTCACTCGCAAATGCATTAGCTTCTTTATCTGCTTTCGGCATTCCAACACTTAATTCTTGATGAAGCATAAGATGACCCAATTCATGAGCCATACTAAAACGAAGCCGGTCTCCAGAAACGTTATGATTTGAAATTACTATTATTGGTCGCTTATTATCTCTAGCAACCCATGCTGAAAAGGCGTCTTGATTTTCATAGCAGGTAGGTAATGCCAAAATCATAATCCCGTTTTTTTCTAAGACGCTAATTAAATTTGGTATTGGTTCATCCTTTGATAGCCCCGAATAAGATCTCACTTCATTCGCTGCATTAGTTGGGTTGCCATTTACCCTTGGAACGTTCGCTGCTACTTTATTAAAACTCTCTTCCATTTTTTCTGCAAATTCATAAATTACTCTTGCATATTGGCGAGCCTCTATGCTTTCCTTTTTTGTTAATGAAGCTCTTGCCCGAAAGAGCATTGACCCTTTTGCAAATTCCGGCGAATCTAATTGCTTGAAGAAAGATACCGGAAATTCGGTCTTTATAGCTATCTTCTGTAATACTTCAGCGGATGGCGATATTTCTCCCGCCTCCATCTGTGCTATTGCGGGCTGTTTTATCCCTATATATTCAGCGAGTGCCGTTTGCGTCAAGCCTCGCATTTCTCGTGCTTGTCTAATTCTATTTCCATTGATCATTTTATAAAACT
>JBAYMS010000075.1:0-4966 GCA_041663425.1 Candidatus Omnitrophota bacterium | reverse complement strand
GAGTCAATGCATCATAACTCGGGAGGATAAGATACGCGGGCTCGCCATTGAAATACCCCTTAAGCCCATCAGTGGATAATGACTTTAATTTAATAAGAACAGGGTTGATCTGATTGCGGCTAAGAAATAGTATAGAAAGGCGCAACCTATACTCAACAACCCCTTCAAGGATAAAAGGGCTGGTAATCATATTAGCACTCAGATATTCAACCATATCGTAGGTCGCAGTGGAATAAGGATAACAATGAGGTCTGGTTTTAGTCGGTCTCACTATCCCTCCTCCGGTCTTCTTTAAAATATCCTGATAATCGATATTTATCTTAAGGTTAATAACAATAACCGCTAAAAATAATGCGTAAACTCCCAAAACAGCTATTTTGTTTTTGTTAAACTTATCCAGAAACATCCACACGAACAAACCCATGGTTATCTGCGGGAACGGCCAGATAATAAAAACATGCCCCATGTTATATTCGGTACTTTGCACAAAAGGCATGGCAAGTATAATCCCCGCATATAACGCAAAGATGAAAATTATCTTATTTTTTATATCCGTTAAATATTTCCGGCTTAAGATCAAGAATCCCGCGACACCAATCAGGCTCAGAACAAAAAAATAAAACCCGTAGTAATCCGGCCGTGAAGGATAAAAACCCAACCCCAGATTATTATTGATCGCCCCTTTAACCGTCTCAATCAGCTGATCTATTCTTATCTTAAGGATCTGCAAATAAGAAAAATACTTTATTGTTTCACTGCTATTTATTATCGGAGATGTTAATATTCTTATTATCAAACTGGGCTTGATCAATACATAGGTAATTAAAGACGCGGCACCCAATAAAAACAAAAAAATATTCGCTATAAAAAACTTCGGCCTTAAGTTAAGAACTGTTGCTAACAAAGGCAAACTTTTTTTCCAGAATATCGCGCCTGCAGTAATTAGTCCAAATAAACACCATATAAACATAAGCTTATCAGACAATGCTAAACCGGCCACAAAAAAAATAGGAAAAAGATACCTGGTCTGCTTTGATTTATAATATTTCCAAGAGAAAAAAATGATCAACCATAGAAATAATGCCTGGACCACTTCTTCCCTATTAATACCGATCCTGCTATACTGGATGAAAACAGGGTTAGTTACAATAAATAGAAATGTTATAAGAGCCATTTTCTTTCCGAACCAATCCTTTAAAACGGCATAGACGAAGAATATAGAGCCTGCCGCGCAACATATTAAAGGAAACCTCAAGGAAAAAGCATTAACCCCAAACAATAAAAGAAATGGCGCCAAAAGATAGGCCTTGATCGATCCACAATAGGCTAATGTCATCATAGGAAAAAACTTTCCGCCCGGAGTAACAATGCAATACTCCACAATTTCCTGTATTTTACTGGCCGGATTATATTTAATGATGTTGCAGCTTGACATTCCAACAAACGTCTCATCATAACTCAGTCCCGGATATTGGATATTAGTAATAGTCAACATCAAAAAAATACAATATCCCAGAACCAGTATCACTAGTTCGGGATTCAGCGATAGAGCATCTCGTTTATTCATGCGTCTTATCCTCATAAACAGCAAAATGGCTTTCATGATCTTCTGAATAAATGATTTTCTCTTCTTCGATCTTATTGAATATATTTGCCGCTATTACTTCATAACCCTTCACATTGCAATGCCCATCACTTGCAAAAAAGACAACGCCCTTTTCGCCTTTGTTTAATATTTTTTGGAATATTCTATTATTATCTATAAAAGGTATATTAAATTTTAGTGCAATGCCTGGAATATAAATACTGTTGAATAAATTCGCCTCCCTGCACTCTGCCATATTCTCAGTAGGAGCGAAATTCTGCAGGATTATTTTTACTTTTTTATCCTGGATGATCCTAAAGATCTCTTTAAAATCAGAATCCAACCATTTGTAGATTTCGTCATTAGTAAAGAATGCGCCCCTGCCAAAAGGCTCACTCAAAATAAGCTTAAATGTGTCTTCAGCGCTATCAATTTGTAGTTTTATCGCTTCATCTTTAAGATTATTATGCATATACTGAAGGCAATGCCGGCTGCTGTAAAAGTCCGTACCCAAAAACCTCGCAAACCCTTCGTCAGGCCCGTTAATTAAATTATTTATTCCTTCGTGTCCTGGGATATTATGCAGATATTTAATGTAATAGCGGATGCCGTTATAATCCATACCCAGGGTTGTTTTTATACTTTTGATGAACCATTCAGCCGCTTCTTTATATTCTTTCTGAAAAAAGTAAATTTCCCCGATATAACGATAATAAGAACAGGCATAACGCGGACTTGATTCTGCGCTCTGTTTAAAAACGGTTACAACTGCTTTTGCTTTTGCCGAATCGATGACACACGGCAAATTATTATCACAATCCTGTTCAAGCAGCCTTACCCATGAGACCCCTGCATCCACCCCGTTATCATTTGGCTCAGTGCTATTGTATTTATTTATTATCGCACACCGCAGTTTTTCCTTTATTTTACTGATCAATAATAAGCTTAACCTGTAAACGCAGCTATTATACAAAATATCGCTCGAATAAAAAATAAACTTCCTGAAAGACAAACCACCACCCCGTTCTCTTCCCAGATATCGCCCATATTTATTCAGGTTCCAAAAATTCGGCTGTCCGGTCTGAAGAACAATTAAATCCGGTTTCATTTTATTAATGCTATATTCCAAGTCATCCAACAATTCTCCTGAATTTTGAGAACTTCTGCCGGCATTTATAACCCTGACCTTATTTCTGCCGACTTCTTTATCGAACAATTTTTGCAATTGATTCGGATAGCTTTCTCCTCTACCTGCCCCGATGCCTCGTGTATGCGAATTGCCCAAACACAATATAGTAAAAACGTTGTTCTGCCTGCTCTTTGGGTTGATTCTCGCGGACAGAGGAACACGCTCAAAGGCGCCCTCAATGCGTAAACCAGCCTCCAGCAGCAAAAAAGCCGTAATTGACCCGATAAAAAAGGTTACTAAAATCTGGTTTTTCTTATTCATTTACGGACCATATTAATTCTAAGCTCATATACGACGTCATAGCTTGAGTACTTCTGTTTAATTACTTATATAAGATAAAGTAGTCTGTTTCCGCAAACCAGCTAAAATTTCTGATTACGTATCGCGCCACTTCCGAGTACCTATACATTAGATCGCTCCGGACCCAACCATTCGAATATTCCAAGGTTGACATTGCAAATAACCCTTGGGATGTCTGCACAGAACTTGCCTTAGGAACAATCACGATGATCTGCCCTCTGTTGGAATTTAAATAGTTCACCACTCTGTCCACAAAGACCTGGGTCGGCAATTCAGGATTTATAGTTAAATCTATCGGTAGAGGATTGGGCTGGGGGGATTTAACCCAATACCCCTGAAACGACTCAACTATTGCATACGTCCTGCCTCCGGTCGCAGCAATTGCTTTTTTTAGATCAACAAGCAACTTATAATTATTAGGATTGGTTCTGATCGATCGTGCTCCGGGCAACACTCCATCAAGAGAATATTTCAACTCCGGGACAGGATTCTCTCTAAATATGTGCCGGGTCTTATTGACCCAGGAACAAAGCACGCTCAAGACAATTAGAATGGATCCTTGAACTATTCTCCATTTCGACAGTTGTCCGGGCTGAAAAAGGCGTTTATTTATAATCCTTTCATACGCGATAACAATACTCAATAAAGCGCTGAACGCAAAAAATGGAGTTGGGTTACCAAGAGAGATGGATACGCTCCACCCCAACAATAAAGCTATAATACCCATAGGCACATACTGCCTGAATTTTTTTCCTGACGTTACCAGTCCCAGCACTAATCCGGCCACGGCTCCGAAGAAGAAATATGATGCCCGATAAATAAAATCATATGAAACCAGCAAGCTAAGAACCGGGGTCACGATAATACAGAATACAATTATTCCGGCTAATAAATCATTTATTCTCTCTGCGAAGTTCAGTTTACCTGATTTTAGCAGGATAACGATATAACCCGCGGCAACGCCCCCAATAGTAAGCGGGTTTATAAATACGCTCTTATTCCAAAGCTTGAATATGCTCTCTTGAGCCAGGATTTGAATGATCATATCCGGCCAGGCCCCATTGATAATTACATAAATACCATACCCGATGCTCGGCATAAATAATGCCGCCCAGGCCCTTATCTTGCGCGCGTCTTTCAAAAGAATAATGGTTGCCGGAAGCATAAAAATGAGATTCTGGCGAGCCAGAGGGGCTAATCCAATAATGCAATAACCGACCAGTCTAGTCCTTTGCCGTAGTGCCAAAACAAGGCCAAGAGAATACAGGAATATGGCATCGTTTGTCTGCCAAACAATAGGAGTGTTGTTGATCAGGGAAAAACCAACCAAACCGTATACGAATTTCTCGAACGAGCGCAATTGCAATATGAAGGCCCTATCTGCAATATCCACCCAACACCATGCAATACACGCAAACTGGAAAGATACGAATAAACGCGAGATATAATATGTGTATTCACCTCCAAAGAAGACGACCGGGCTGTGCAAAAATGCAGAAAAAATAGGTCGTATAGTTATAAAGTCCCGGTAAGGTATTTGTCCATCCAGGATCCTTCTGCTGTATGCCAGGACAAAACCGTCATCGGATAGACTGAAACCGAACCGCGAGAATAAAAGATGGCTTAAGATGGGAATAACGGTGAGAAAAAATACGGTGAGACCGATATTTTGTTTTGCTCTACTATTCATAATATAAGGATCATCCCGCTCCTGTTATTAGTTTACTATTATACATTTTATATAAGCTCTTTCAAGATATTTAGCGGTTTTTGGTGAAAAAAGTGTATAATTAAACCATAGAGTGGCAAAAGTTGGTTGTTAATTACACAAAAATGAGGAGGAATATGGTTAATTGGGCCATTTTTGTTCTCAGGATCGCGGCTGGAGGATT
>JBAYMS010000074.1:0-5023 GCA_041663425.1 Candidatus Omnitrophota bacterium | reverse complement strand
CCGATGAACCGGTTTCTTCTTTGCACCCGTCCTCGTTAATCTGATTACTGCTGGCATCTCATTTCCTCCGATTTGATGTTGCTTTGCCTTCAGGCAAATCTCCCCGAGCAAGGCCATTGATCAGTTCAGGCCGAGCCGAGAGGACTTTCTATTTTTCTTTTTCTCTCCAAACATTCGCTCCCAGCTTCAGGAGCTTCTCTTCTATCTTCTCATAGCCTCTGTCAAGATGGTATATCCTCTGGACGTCCGTCCTGCCTTTCGCTACCAGCCCCGCAAGGACTAGAGCAGCAGACGCTCTCAGATCAGACGCCATGACAGGCGCACCGCTTAAATTTCTGACGCCTTTGACAATAGCGCTGGCTCCTTCAAGTAGAATATCGGAGCCCATCCTGTTCAGCTCGCTTATGTGTATAAATCTTTCGGGATATATTTTTTCCGTTATTACGCTTATCCCATCTGTAACTGCCATCAGGCTCATAAACTGTGCCTGCATATCCGTCGGAAACCCGGGATACGGAAGTGTCGTTATATCCATAGGGCGCAGTTTTCTTACATAACGCACCCGCAAACCTCCGCCGGCTGTATTCTTTATTTCAAGCCCGGCCTCGCTAAGTTTATCTATAAGCGCAACCATGTGCTCAGGTATCGCATTCTTAAGCGTAATGTCACCTTTCGTCACCGCTGCGGCCAGTATATATGTGCCTGCCTCTATCCTGTCGGGTATAACGGAGTGTTCCGCCCCGCCTAATTTCTTAACGCCCTCTATTACCAGCGTATGCGTTGCGACACCTTTTATCTTTGCGCCCATCTTTATCAGAAAGTTCGTCAGATCCACAACTTCCGGCTCGCATGCCGCGTTCTCAATGACTGTAGTGCCTTTTATCAGAGTCGCGGCCATCATCGTATTCGCAGTTGCAAGAACGCTCGATCCGAAATGTCCGCCCAGATAAACGCTGCCGCCGCGCATTTTTTTGCCGTCGGCGAGTATGTAACCGCGCTCAACCTTAATATCAGCGCCCAGCGCTTTCAATCCTTTTATATGCAGGTCTATCGGCCTCGGCCCTATAACGCATCCACCCGGGAACGAAACCTCCGCCCTCCTCTGTTTAGCAAGGAGCGGACCTAAGACGCAGACTGACGCACGCATTGTACTTACAAGCTCGTATGGTGCAATATATTTTTTGTAGCCGTGCGGTTCTATCGTAACCGTCGAACCCTCCTGAGATACCCGGACGCCGAAATTCTTGATTATCTTCAGCATCGTCGACATGTCGCGAAGGTTCGGGATATTCTTTATTACAGATTTCTCGTCGGAAAGAAGTGCGGCCGCAAGTATCGGCAGGCACGCGTTCTTTGCCCCGCTTATAGCAACAGCGCCTTCCAGCCTCCTGCCGCCCTCGACTACTAATTTATCCATTGAGCAATAATAACCCTATCTATTTCGTTAAAATCTTTTGCTATATCTATAATTTTAAAATTTCCGGACGAACTTATTATTTGCTTAATTTCCTTAGCCTGGCCAAATCCTATTTCAAATAAAATATGACCGCCCGGCTTTAAGCACAAATGCGCCGAGCCGATAATT
Source organism: Candidatus Omnitrophota bacterium (assembly GCA_041663425.1). GTDB lineage: Bacteria > Omnitrophota > Gorgyraeia > 2-01-FULL-45-10 > 2-01-FULL-45-10 > FEN-1322. Next base: position 3,438 of record JBAYMS010000074.1, on the reverse strand, counting down.
CTCCGATAAAAATCGAGCCCGTCCTCTCCGCCATCCAGAGCTGTCCAGGGCTCTCTCAGAACTTCTTTCTGTAGTGTCTCAAATTCAAATTTTGCTATATACGGAGGATTTGAAACTATCATATCAAATCTATCATTAATTTTATCAAAAAGATCGCTTTTCACAAGCTCTATACTGCCGGATGCGCCATGGTGTTCTATATTAGCGCGGGCAATTTTCAGAGCCCCTTCCGAAATGTCGGAAGCGAATATTCTACAGGCAGATACACGTTTTGTCAATGCAATTGCGATATTACCGGAACCGGTGCAAAGATCAAGGATCGCAACAGCAGCTTTCTGACTTTTTGCAACCTCTACCGCTTTCTCAACCAGAAGCTCTGTTTCCGGTCTTGGGATAAGGACATTTTCATCCACTTTTATATCAAGCCCGCAAAATTCTGTATGTCCAATTATATATTGGATAGGCATAAACGGCGTTACATTATTCATTTAGAGACCGCCTCTATCCTCAGTTTCTTCTCTTCAGCCTTCAGCGCGTTTATAAGCTCACCCATTTCACCTTCCAGCACATCTTCCATATTATGAGCAGTAAATCCTATCCTATGGTCGGTAATACGTCTGTCAGGAAAGTTGTATGTCCGTATTTTCTCTGACCTGTCGCCCGAACCAACCTGAGAGCGCCTGTCCTGAGACATCTTCTTATCAAGCTCTGCCCGTTTCTGATCATACAATCTCGCCCTCAAGACCCGCATTGCTTTATGTTTATTTTTAAGCTGTGAACGCTCATCCTGGCAGGTAACGACAAGCCCTGTCGGCAAATAAGTCAGACGCACTGCTGAGTCTGTCCTGTTTACACCCTGCCCGCCTGCGCCGCCCGACCTGAATACGTCGATCTTGAGATCTTCGGGCTTTATTTCTATTTCCACCTCTTCTGCTTCCGGCAGCACCGCCACCGTGGCCGCTGAGGTATGTATCCTCCCGGACGCTTCAGTCTCAGGGACACGCTGCACCCTGTGGGTTCCGCTCTCAAATTTCATAGCGCCGTAAACACCTTTACCTGAAATAGAGACGATGACTTCTTTATATCCTCCCTTTTCGCTGGTGCTTGAGTCAATAAGCTCCACTTTCCACCCCATTTTCGCAGCGTATTTCGAATACATTCTAAGAAGGTCCCCGGCAAAAAGACTGGCCTCAAGACCTCCGGTGCCTGCGCGTATTTCCATGATGATATCGCGGTCAGACCCTGATTCTTTTTCGAGCAGCAGCTCTTCGATCCTGGCTTCCACATTCTTCAGATCACCTTCGAGCTTATGTTTTTCATCTTCGGCCAGGACGAGGAATTCTTTGTCATGGCCATGCTCTTTCTCGCCCAGAACTTTATCAAGATCCTTTATGTCCCTTACAAGCCTCAGGTAATCATTATATGTATTAATGATCGGCATAAGGCCGGCGAGTTCCTTGGCATACGACTGATATTCCGGAGCATTGGCAATGACCTTAGGGTCAGCCAATAACTCGTGGAGCTTATCGCAGCGCTTACGCTTCTCTTCTAATACTTTCTCAAATACCATTGGTTTATTTTTTTACCTTGCCTGCATATCTCTTCGCAAACTTCTCCACGCGGCCTGCCGAGTCAATAAGCTTCTGCTTACCGGTAAAGAATGGATGACATTTTGAACAGATATCGACGTGTATATTCTGTTTTGTGGAGCGGGTATGTATTACCTCGCCGCATACGCACGCGATCGTCGCTTCTTTGTATTCCGGATGTATCTTCTCTTTCATTTCTTCCTACCCCCCTGTTTTTTTATTTCTGGTTCATTGACATTAAGAACTCTGCATTTGTCTTGGATTTAGACAATTTCTCGATCAGAAGCTGCATCGCTTCATCACTATTGAGTTCGTTCAGCACTTTTCTCATCAGCCAGATGCGCTTAAGCTCATCCGGATGAACGAGAAGCTCCTCTTTACGTGTATTCGAACGTTTTATATCGATGGCCGGATATATCCTCTTCTGGAAAAGATTCCTGTCCATCTGGAGTTCCATATTGCCGGTACCTTTGAACTCTTCAAATATAACTTCGTCCATTCTCGAACCCGTATCTACAAGAGCGGTCGCGATGATCGTAAGCGATCCGCCTTCTTCTATGTTACGGGCAGCTCCGAAAAATCTTTTCGGCTTCTGCAGCGCGTTCGAATCAACACCGCCCGAGAGTATCTTTCCCGAGTGCGGCACGCATGAATTGTATGCGCGCGCAAGACGCGTAATAGAATCGAGCAGTATTACGACGTCCTTCTTCGCCTCGACCAGTCTCTTGGCCTTCTCGAGCACTATCTCCGCCACCTGTATATGGCGCTCCGATGGCTCGTCGAACGTAGAGCTGATGACCTCGCCCTTTACAGAGCGCTGCATATCCGTGACTTCCTCAGGGCGCTCGTCTATGAGCAGCACTATGAGGACAGCTTCCGGATAATTGGTCGTCACCGCGTTCGCGAATTTCTGCAAGAGCACTGTTTTGCCGCTATATGGCGGCGCCACTATAAGTCCGCGCTGACCTTTTCCGACCGGAGTAAGAAGATCCATTACCCTCATCGACAGCTCATCAGGCTTAGTTTCAAGCAAAAATCTTTCGTCCGGATAGAGCGGCGTAAGGTTATCAAACAGCGTCTTGTCTTTTGTCTCATCCGGATTGCCGAAGTTCACCGCTTCAACTTTAAGAAGCGCAAAATACCTCTCGCCTTCTTTCGGGGGACGTATCTGTCCGCTTACGGTATCGCCGGTCCGAAGATTAAAACGTCTTATCTGCGACGGGGAGACATATATATCGTCCGGTCCGGGCAGATAATTGTAATCCGGGCTTCTTAAAAAACCGAATCCGTCTGGAAGTATTTCGAGAACGCCTTCGCCGAATATAAGCCCTTCCTTTTCGGTCTTGGCCTGCAGGATCTTGAATATCAAGTCCTGTTTTTTAAGGCCGCTTATGCCGGGCACATTCAGATCTTTAGCCAGCTTCGTGAGCTCTGAAATGCTCATCGATTTAAGTTCGCCTATTTCCATAACTCTTCCCTCCACACCTTTCGGACCTGTTTTTTCGTATGGGCCTTTGTCAGGCTGTTGTCTATCACGATATCCGCCATTTTCAACTTTTTCGATAACGGCATCTGGTTCCTTATTCTTCTTAATATCTCCTTCTTTTGAAGGCAGAACTTTTCTTGGCATCGCTCTATTTGTCTCCTTTTTGAACATTTGACCACTACAAGTTTATCGATAAGCTTGCTCAGATTCGCCTCGATAAGAAGCGGCGCATCTATAACAACTATATCCTTTTTACCGGCGGCCTCCACAGAACGCCTTATTTTCCTTATAACTTCCGGATGCACTATACCTGTAAGCTTCCGCAGAAGCGCAACATCCGAAAAAACCACTTCTCCGAGCTTT
>JBAYMS010000073.1:0-5320 GCA_041663425.1 Candidatus Omnitrophota bacterium | reverse complement strand
GTCGACCTGAAAGAGGCAAAACCATCTATGCCGAATATAACAAAAGAACAAGGCCTCTGATAAAATATAGCGCGCTTTATCTCCTCGCCAAGCCGGTTCAGTATGAAATTTTTATTATACAGATCCGTCAAGTCATCCTTTATGGCCAGCTCTTCAGTTTTTTTATTGAGGATATCGCTCTCGATAGCGATGGTTATCTGTTTTGCAAAAACTTTAACCAGTTCAACGTCTTCACTCTTAAACTTATAATCATCCAGCGAATTACCTATAAGCAAAAGACCGAAATTTTTCCTTCCGGAATATATAGGTATCGCTAAAATATTTTTGATATCATACATCTCTTTAAATCCGTCAACATCTCTGGAAGACTTTGTCATACTGTCTATCACAAGGACAGCCCGCCCCTCAACAGCCTTTTCTAAAAGCCCCTGCCCTTTTCTCCTAACCTTGACTTCCCTGAGAATATCGGAACCCTGACCATAATCAACCTTTGATATAAAATCTGCCTCCTCGTCTTTCGCCAGATAAAATATACCAAAACTCGAATCAAAAACCATCGCAGCTTTCTCTACGGCCAGTTCAAGCACAGGATCCAGTTTTATAGATCCCGAAGATATGACATCGCCTATCTGGAGAAGACTGGAAAGAGCCAGAACTTTTTTGTGCACATCCGTATTTATCTCTTTCATTTTCTGGCCGTACGACTTTAACTCGTCGAGATTCGTCTTTATCTTCTGGGTCATTGTATTGATCGAGGATGCCAGCTCTCCGACCTCATCATCAGAGGGAACACTAAGACTGCGATCGTATTGGCCATTAGCTATCATATTAGCCTCAATAGCCATGCCAATAACCGGATCAACAAGGCTTCTGGCCATAAAAAGCCCTAGAAGAGCAATGAGAATAGCTATAAATACAACGATGCTCACAACTGTCAGAGAATCAATTTGCGGGAAAACATACTGTGTAATGATATAAGTACAGGCAAGAAGCGGTATGATAGACATTAAGCTGAAAGCAAGTAGTAACTTGTATCTGAGGCCTTTATTTGACGATGCGGTTTTCCTGAATATGCCCATTTTTACCTCCGATTTGCTATTGTCTCAATCAGGCAAATCGTCCTGAGGAGCCGAAGTCTCATCATGGCAACGAGGGACCTATTAGCCTGTCTCAATAAGCACTATTTGTGTTAATAATAGTTAGATTATACTATACAGATTAACATTTGTCAAATCAGGCGGCGCGAAGCAATATGAAATCCCATGGTAGAATTTCATCGGGGGCTCTTTTTCTGGTCGCATAAAACGCTGGGTCGATTCCTGAGGACTGAAACGAACTACACCATGTATTAAAATTAAAAATATCGCTCCATCCGTCGAATCTCGCCCCATTCTTCCAGGACACGAAGATAGCCTGCCCTAGCCGCCTATCCCCTCTGGCAAAAACAGCTTCAATATAGCTCATATTGAATGAATGGAAATCGAGTTCGACAAACTTTGATTTCATACTTCCTCTGAGAAGCAGCCTCTTCCCTTCCAGGGCACGGATATCATCCATAGCAGAGCGTTCAAGGCTGGTGTGAGGTTTAGGAATAAAAGGATTTATACTTGCGGTAACATTGGCAGTCTTTCCGTCGACAGAACGCCTGACTTCGGAGGCTTTATATATAAGTTCATTTATCATAAGGACATCTTCTTTTGTCTCGCCGGGCAAACCTATCATGAAATACAGCTTCACATGCCGCCAGCCTGTTCTGAACGACTCCTCCAGCGCCTTGAACAATTTATCGATCCCTATATTTTTATTAATAGTTTTCCGGATACGTTCACTCCCGGATTCAGGTGCAAATGTAAGCCCTGTCTTCTTAGTCTTGGATATCAGGAAAGGAAGATCTCCAAGACTATCCTCTATCCTCAGAGATGGAACTGATATCGAGATGGCCTTTGAACTAAATTCACAATTAAGCTGCCCTATCACTTCCTTGAGATCGGAATGATCTACGCTGGACAATGAAAGCAGGGAAATCTCACCATATCCCGTCGCAGCATAAGCGTCCCTGGCAATATTAAGAATACGCTCTTTTGACCTTTCGCGGCATGGACGGTAAATTGCCTGGGCCTGACAAAACGCACAGGCATGTTTACAGCCGCGCATTATCTCTATTGCCAGCCTGTCGTGCACGACCTGAATATTTGGAACTATCTGCTTTACAGGATAGAATGCTCCGTCGAGGTCTTGTGTTACGCGCTTTTCTATTTTAGCCGGGACGCCCTCTTCAGCCGTATAGAATTTTTTTATAGTCCCATCGTCGCTGTATTCTACATTATAAAAGGACGGAACGTAAACCCCTTTTATCCTCGAAATGGCCCGCAGCAGCTCTTTCCTCGAACTACCGCTGCTGCTCTTTGAGATTTTATACGTTTCAATGATCTCTCCTACCGCTTCTTCCCCGTCGCCGATAACGAAAGCATCGATAAAATCCGTCATAGGTTCCGGATTGAAAGCTGCCGGCCCGCCGGCAATTATAAGCGGATCGCCGTCAGCTCTTTCGGAGGATCTTACTGCAATACCGCCCATATCAATAATATTAAGAATGTTTGTATAGCTCAGCTCATAGGCAAGGCTGAAGCCTATAATATCAAACTCTTTTATCGGTTTTCGTGATTCGAGCGAAAATAATTCAATGTTATTACTTCTGAGGACAGCTTCAAAATCGCTCCACGGCGAAAAAACCCTCTCACAAAGACAATCGGCCCGCCCGTTCAGAATACCATACAGTATCTTAAGCCCTAAGTTGCTCATACCTACTTCATAGACATCGGGAAAAGCTAACAGAAACTTCACCTTGTCGGGAGTCCAGTCTTTCCTGACAGCATTCCATTCTCCACCAGCATAACGTCCCGGCTTCTGCACCGTCAGTAAAAGTTCTTCCAGTTTTTGTTTGTCCATTTTTTTTATCCCAATCTTAAAATGTCGAACGCCGCATCCCTACATTGATCAGCAGCCCGATTGCAACGGTAGTCGCGATAAGGCTCGAGCCGCCATAGCTTACAAGCGGAAGAGGTATGCCGACCACAGGCATCAAACCGATAGTCATAGCAATATTTATCACAACCTGCACCCCTATCATCACGCCGATACCGTAAGCTATCGTCTTACCATACATATCACTCGTCAACGATCCTATGCTAAACGCTCTTTTTATAATGAAAAAGTACATGAGCAGCAATACAGCCGCCCCCAAGAATCCCCATTCTTCGCCGATCGTCGAAAAAATAAAATCGGTATGTCTTTCGGGTAAAAAATTGAGCTGGTTCTGAGTTCCGCTAAGCCATCCCTTACCAAATAATCCGCCGGAGCCAACAGCTATCTTTGATTGAATTATCGTATATCCGGCACCCAGAGGATCGATATTGGGATTCACAAAAACCATCAGCCGCTGTTTTTGATAATCACGCAACAAATGCCAGAATATGGGAAGGCCGCCCAATCCTATCAGGATCATAATGCCCAGATATTTCAGCCTGGCACCCGACACTACCATGATGGAAAAAAATATCGGTAGGAGCAAAAGCGCCGTCCCGAGATCAGGCTGCAGCAGAACCAGCACGAACGGTATCGCAAGAAGAATTATGGGGACGATCAGGCTCTTAAGTTCCTTCATCAGATCTTTTTTCGATGCTGTATAGTTCGCCAGTACGAGTATAAGGCTCAGCTTTATAAATTCGGACGGTTGAAACGCAAAACCGCCTATCGAAAACCATCGCTGCGCGCCAAGTCTGGCGTGGCCTACAGCCAGAACCATTATAAGAAGAAATATATTTATTCCGTAGATAATATAGGCTACGTCTATGAAACGCTGGTACGAAACAGATATAGCGAGGATAAGCAGCACTACACCAACACCCATAGAGTTTAATTGCTTAAACAGAAAGCTATCTTCTACTGACAGCCCTCGCGATTTAGTTGCGCTATAGATCATCGCAAGCCCTGCAACAAAAATAATCATCATCATAATAAGCAGCAGATAATCAAAGTCTTTGCTTTTTTTCATAAATTTACCGTCTCAGTTATATCGTCCATCATTTATTAAAGGTAGCCCTTCCGCCTGGCTTCTTCAAATATTCCACGTGCTATTTCAGACGGCATCAGTCCGCCCTTACCTCCATGCTCGAGAAAAACAACCAGACATATCTTCGGATTCGAGTATGGGGCAAACCCAGTAAACCATGCATGAGTACGGCCCTGGGGATTTTCAGCCGTCCCTGTTTTACCTGCTGCAATTACACCTTCAGCCTTTGCCCTCTTCCCTGTGCCATCCGGATTATTCACTACATCATAAAGGCCTTCACGTATAACATCAATAGTTCTTTGACTCACCCCTATGTTTTTAGGTTTACCTGCGTGGATAGCAACATCTCCTATGCGTTTTACTATGTAGGGCCGGGCGAGGCTTCCGTTAGCGGCCACAACTCCTGTCATAACAGCAACCTGTATGGGAGTAGTAAGTAAATATCCCTGTCCTATCGAATAGTTTATCGTGTCGCCTTCAAACCAGTTGCTGTGCCGGGCGCGCTTTTTCCAACTTCGGCCGGGTGCGATACCTTTCACCTCATCCGGCAGATCTATCCCCGTGGCCTGACCGAAACCATACAGCTTAGCATAGTGCTCCATAGCATCGACGCCTGCCAACCTGCCGGCACTATAAAAATAGACGTCGCACGAATTCATAAAACCCTGGACAGCATTCTGAGGGCCGTGACCCTCAGCCTTCCAACAGTCAAACTTAGCCTTACCGATATGATAACTTCCGGTACATACAAAACTGGTATTGGCTGTTACTTTTTTTGTTTCCATAGCAGCGGACGCAGTGACCATTTTAAAAACAGAACCTGGCGCGTAAAGTCCGGATATAGCCCTATTAGAAAGCGGACGTCCTATCCTATCCTTAAGAAGCGCCACCCTTTCATCCGAAGCGTCGGGCACAACGAAAACATTAGGGTCGAAGGCAGGATGGCTTGCCAAAGCAAGAACTTCGCCGGTAACCGGATTCGTCACACATATTGCGCCCTTCCTGTCGCCGAGCAATTTATCGCAGGCCGCCTGAAGCGCTATATCTATAGTAAGATACAGGTCCCTGCCAGGGTGCGGCTCTTTAATACCTATCACCCTGGTTTCCCTGCCGCGGCTATCAACTTCTATCTGAGTTCCACCATCGGTACCCTTAAGATACGTTTCATACTGTTTCTCAAGGCCTGCCCGCCCGACGAGATCTCCCATCCTGTAGCCATAATCCTTAAGGTCTTCAAGCTCATCGTCG
>JBAYMS010000072.1:0-5378 GCA_041663425.1 Candidatus Omnitrophota bacterium | reverse complement strand
CTCCATTCTTTAAAAGATCCATCGCAATAGCCATCCTGCGGCCTTCGGCAAATTTATCTTTTCCAGACAGCATCTTTATCTGCCCAGACTCTTTCTCAATATTATCCGCTATAGTAAACAGTTCTTTTAACTGAGCCGGCGTAAGATTAAAGGCATCTATAAATTCTGCCCAGTAAGAAAGGCGTCCTATGTCAATTATCTCTTTGTTTTCTTTGCGGGTTCTGCCAAGGTAATCCTCGTAAACACCTTTTTCTCCTGTTTTGGCAATTCGCGCTTTGAGGAACTCCATGTAACCGCCCAGCTGCTCGTCAGATATATCCTTGTCTATGTCCAGACCTTTATATCTTGCGTCTACGATATCTTTAACGGACAGCATCCTGCCTATATGCTTCTTAAGATCATGCAGACTCATTGTTCTGAGATACGCAAAACGAAGCCAGCTTTCCATGATAGGCTGATCATAGGTGTGGGAGAACACAAAATTCCTGCCGTAAAGCTGCATGCACATAAGCCGCATAGCGTCCATGATATTTTTCGGCATAGTAGCTGTCGCAAGCTTATTTAATTCCGCAACCTCTTCATTTGAGAATAACCCTTCCAGCATCTGGTCATACTCAGGATTTCTGTGAGCAAAAACGGTTTCACCAAATTCGGGGTTCTTGGACGCATCGGTGCCAAATACCATATTAAGCATTATGGCATCATTACTCTCCCCCAGCTTCTCCATTTCCACTACATCAATTATATATACAGTCTCTCTATACATTTCCTTGGCAAAGCTATACATCTTTTCAAGTTCAGCAGGGTCATTCCCGATCTCGCTTACTGATTTAGAAGTATCTGATAAATAGGCCACCCCCTGGACAATAAAACCGGCATCGAATGGGTCATTGAAATTCATACGCCTGCCGAAATATTTCCCCATCAATTCAGCGGAATCTCTCATGCGGGCGAGATAGCTATCTATAAAGAGATCCATGTCCGCAGTATTTGCAAGGAACCGGTCAAAAAATTTACCCATGAGCTGCGCTTTGATACCTAATTTTCGCGCAGACGCAACATTTAAACGCAGCCTGGCGAAGAAACTATAAAGACCCAGGTCATTTATGCTTATTCCAAATTTGACCAGTATACGCTCCACAGCTTCCATCTTATCAACGCGGTATACTGATACATTCTTTACCCACGGATTGGCAAACCGCAGCTTCTTCTCTGATTCCGAATCTTTCTTCGTTACATCATCGCGGAAGCTGTCGATCTTTTTGCGCTGGCTGTGTAATAAATCCAGATATTCCCCTATATCGGTTGGCGTCAAATTGTGGACCAGGCCATATGTCGCAAAATATCCCGCAAGGGTCTCAACTTCTTTTTGAGTAAACGTCACATTATTCTTTTTGAAAAACTCTATAACTTTAGGGGTGATTTCTTTCGCAAGGCTCTCAACTTCTTTTTGAGTATACTCTTTGGCAGCCTTTTCTACTTCATTCACCCCTGCCTTAAAGACAGATGGTTTCGCTGCAGCTCTGCGGACTTCCTGCTTTTCAGTAACAGCCTTTTCACTGATCCCGTCATCAAGCCTTCTCGACCAAAAAGCCCTGTGTGACTCCCAGCTCCTGAGCCGCTCACGAAGTTCCGGATAATACTTAGAACCTCCTATAGCGGCAAGCTCTCTGAGGTCAATGATACACAATGAGGCATACTTTACCGCCCCTTCCAGATATACGCTATCCTTAAACTGCGCATCTTTCCGGCGGGTAGCATTAATATAACCGTAATCATGCTCAGAGAAACGTCTCTTAAGAGCATCGTATCTTTCTTTCATATTTGCGTAGTCTGCGGGTTTATCTGCTTTATACGCATCGATAATTTTTTTACGGCCAATTCTTAAATGTGAGGCCGTATACTTCCATTCTTCATATCTGCTGTTGGCCAGATCCTGTGCTATGTCGATCATATTATCCCAGTGCTCGACAGCCATATCATAGTCTTTAACAGCAATATATTTGGAGTATAAAGCGCTTTCTTTCGTATATTTGTCCACAAGCACTTTTTTACTGGATTCTTCAGGTGTTTTTGATATGCCGGCTTTTTCACTTTGCGCGTCCGCTTTTGCCCTCCACGCAACAGCCCAAGTCTGAAGCCTCGGATCTATCTTTAAAGCACCTTCTGTATATATGAGGAATTCCAGATGATATGCGCAAATTTTTGCAAAATGGGCCGCTTTCGCGAAGTCTCCGTCTTTAACAGCCTGTTCATATGAAGCATTCGATTCATTGTAAGCTGCGACAACACGGTCATAAACACTCTTCACTGCTGCGTATTTTGCCGGATCACTGGTTTTATAAGCGGCAGCCATTGTCTGGGCCGGGCTGGCAGGCCCTTCGGTCAGCTGGTTAAACACCTTAGCCCATTCGGCATTGCCTTTTCGCGCAAAACTATCTGCCACCATGACCATGTCAGCTAAACATTCGGAGGCCCTGTCATAGTCTCCATTCTTGGAGTACCTATCATACAGAGAAAGATTCGCAGTGTATGCCTCAGGGGTAAGCTGTTTGAAAGCTATGCCTTTCTCAGGTTGCGTGATAACTGTGATATCATTTTCTTTAGCTACGTCCCGTATCACATCCTGACGAATAGTCTCAAGCTTAGCCGCCATTTCTTTCAGATTTTCGGCCGCACTCAGCTTGCGCATCTCGCCGGCTATTTCTATCATCCTGTCCAGATAGACTAAACTCTGTCTCGGACCCAATTCATTTTTAGTGTATGCATCGGCTGCTTCCATGTAATTCTTGCGGAGATTTTTATATTCAGCATCCGCATCTCTTCCTACATCTTCCGTGGGAAGAGCATATGCCACAAATTGCGCCGGAGCATATGGGATCATGGCCCCTTCAGCAGGCTTCTCCGGGGCTGCCTTTTCCGCAGGCTTCTCGATCTGCTTCTCTTCTTTCTTAGGCTGCTCGATCTGAGGCGGGGCATGCTTTTTCAATAGAGGTAGAATTATCTTTAAAGCTACATTCGTTCTGTCGCCATCTGTAATATACTCTTTTTTCATACCCGTAAAAGCCTCTACAGCATCGTCTATTTTAGCATCGCTATAATACTTACCCGGTTTATCGGCTACTATATCGAACACTGCCTGAACATCTTCTCTGTTCACAACTTGCTGCTTCTCATCACCTTTCACAGTACCATCAAGGTTAAAATATTGCGCCCAGACAGAGTCTTCTTTTTCTCTTACCAGATCCATAGCTATTGCCATCCTGCGGCTTTCGCGTTCCGAAGCCTCCTTCTTCTCTTCAATAGAAGTAATACTTGCGGGCATTTCAAGCGCCGCAATACCGGACGACCTTAGCACTTTCTCTATAGCAAAAAGCTTGGCGAAATTGGCATCATTTATTTCGAATTTATTTGAGGCAAAATCATTCGCCGGCAGGAATACTGCCCAATCAGACGGCTTATCAACTATACCGATCGCCATTCCCATGAGAACGCCGGACTTGTAATATTCATCTCCATCAAGAAATCTTTTCAGCGGATCAAGTTTTTTGAATGTCCATATTAAATGCCTGCCTTTTTCTGTAAGAATATATTCCCTACCATCTACAGCAAGGAATCCCATCTTTAACCAGCGCGGAAGGTCCTCTTCGTTCTGGGCAATGCCCATAGCCATACCTTCAGCTTCTGCCGCAAGCATTAAACCGCTGCTCATAAATGCTTTTTTAAGAGCTGAGGCCTTTTCAAGAGCTTCTATGCCTTTAGCAGTCAGCTTATATATACCCTTCTCCGCGAGCTCCTTATCAAACATACCCTTAGCGATCCACTCGGCTAAACCATCCGGCTTAAGAGCAAGCGCCATGGCTATACCGGATGCTTTTACGCTTTCGGTTTTTTCCGCGATAAGCCCTCTGTTTATATCTGCCGCCTTGTTAAATATCTGCGAAAGCTTAGATTTGGTTTCATCCATCTCTTTTTCCGAAGCACCGTAGGCAGTCCCATCTGTCTTAAATAGTTTCAGCCTCACCCAATCGGAGGCGGAGTTTTTAGTTATCAGATCTATTGCTATCGATATTTTTACACCATCAACCATACCCCTACCGCTGTAAAAACCATTACCGCTTAAGACACCTCTTAAAAAGCCCAAATTACCCAATACGGAGAACAGCTGCTTGTCATGCTCCCGTTGAGCATCGGTTTTTACACTGCCATCGGCATCCATGAAGAAAGGCACTAAAGAAGCAAGCTGTTCAGGGTTGGCCATAAAGAGGAGTTCAGCCATGCTCTGCTTAAGCCCTTCGCGCACCGCTTTTTCTTCTTTTGTTGCGGCAGGTAAATAATCATCTACCCACTTTAGATTTGCAACAGCCGCGTCAATACTTATAAAATACGGCGCTGCGGATTCTGCCTTCGCTGCCGGAGGAATCTGCGCTTTCTCCAGGTTTAAGCTCTTCTCCTCGGCCGCTATCTGCTTTGCGAGTTCTAAACCTTCTTTTTCTATGAGGGGCATCTCTTGATTAATAGTCTGGAGATGAATTTTAATAATCTCTATATTCTGCTGTAATGACTTTATGGCCAATTCGGCTTTTTTAGCTCCAGTTTCCATTTGTTTTGCTTTGACAATACTTGCCGCGCCTGTGGTGGAAAGGCGGCCGTATCTGCCCGCATTCTTTTCGCTTTCCACTCTACGTGCTTCCAAAGCATTAAGTTCAAAGGTTAGTCTGGCCATCTCTTTCTCAAGGGCGGTTTTCTTATACGAGACCAATGAGCCCTCAAGCCTATTATTAAAGGCCTGACTTTCCAGCGTCATAAGGTCTCTTCCTGCGAATCCGCTTTGTGCCAGCGCCAAATATGCACTGCCGGCCTCGGGAACAATCTGCTTCCCAGCCTCAGACTTCTTCAGCTCGCCCATTTTCTTTTCTATACGCGCAATATCAGCATTATATTTTTCCTGCATCTTTTTAATCATTTCCAACATACGCTCAAGCGCTGGTATTCTCTGCGCTACAAGCATAACCATCTCTACTTCCAGTCTTTCTTTATATTTAGTAGCAGCTTCTATTTTAGCAGCAATTACTTCACATGCCATTTTAGCTGATTCAAATTCTTCAACGCTTACAGCATTCTTCTCTAAAAGCTTCTCATCTCTCCTAAGATTATCCTGCCTGAACACCTGTTCGGCTTTTAATATATCTATTTCATAGGATTGTTTTTTGATCCTGAGAGCATATTCATCCTTTAAGGCATTCGCAAGCACGTATTCACGCTGATAACCTATGCTTTCGGTTTCAAAGATAGCGAGCCTGGCACGCAGACCTTCAGCCTGACGGCTGGCCATCTCGTATGTTGCCGCTTCTGCCATTAATTCTTCTTCGTGCTTT
>JBAYMS010000071.1:0-5388 GCA_041663425.1 Candidatus Omnitrophota bacterium | reverse complement strand
TAAATTTGCCGAAGGCCGCAGGATGGCTATTGCGATGGATCTTTTAAAGAATGGAGACAAATCCGCATGGGCCAAATACTTTAATGCTAATGGTGCTATCAAAGGTAAGGATGAGGCAGAGAAGAAAGTAAGCCGTGATACTATAACAAAAATATTTGACGTGGCTAACGGTCTGAAGCAGCAGGGCATTCCTAGCATGGAGAAGGATGATAAATTTGCCGAAGGCCGCAGGATGGCTATTGCGATGGATCTTGTGCAGAATAAAGAGATATCCGGCTGGGCGAACTACTTTGATTTCAATACAGGATCTCTTGTAGGAAAAGATGAAGCAGAGAAAAATAAGAATAGGGACTCTGTCGTGCACATATTTGTTGTAGCCGAAAATATAAAAGCTCAGGGTATCGAAGCTTTGTCAGGAAATGATTCAAAGTCAGAAGGCAATCGCATGTCGATAGCGATGGATCTCGAAGCAAAGATGGATGGTTCGGACTGGGCCGCATATTTCGATCTTAAGGGTGGCATAAAAGGTGATACGGAAGAGCAGAGGAATGATAAAAAGAGTGATGTTCAGGAAGTATTCAATATAGTAGCTGATAATCCGGTTAAATATCAAAACGAAGCTAAAATCGACGATGCCGTAGAGGCTTTTACTGGCATAAAAAAAGAATATATTACAGATGGTGATAGGACGAACATAGCTTTAAAGGTTATTCTGCCTACCCTTAAGAAGAGTGTTCCGCCGCAGGTAAAACAGCCTAAGAAAGAAGGGCAGATAGAAAAGCCTGGAGAAGTAAAGACTCCTGAAATGCCAATTAAGGGAGCTATGACCCCATCTTCCACGGGCCAGTTTATGGCGTATTCAGTCCCTCCTGAGAGGGTGTCTTTGCCAGCTGAGAGGCAGGTATTAGCTAATGGCGCTAGTGTTAAGGAGCTTATGCTGGCTCAGATGATAGTGGGTGCAACTCCCGTAGAGCCAGAATATAAGTTTGCGCAAAAATACGCTCCTCAAGACATTGTGGCAAACTCCGAACGAGCAAGGGCTTTTATAGATGAATATTTGCAGCAGGAAGGGGAATATTTCAAAATTGCCAGGAACAGGGGTATAGCCGTAGACGGGTGGAATCTTAATCCCAGCACTCTTAAGCATAAAGATATAAGGGAACATACCGCTGCTTCTAAAGAGTCTCTGGATATAGCAGTCCTGGTTAAGGCTTTGAACGGCAATAAATATGCAGCCAGTTTAATCGGTAACGGTGATGCCGCAGCTGCAAAAGCGGCAGCTATCAAAATACTCGAGGAAAAGATAGCTTCATACAAACAGTTTAACAAGGATTTTTCGGGATTTGGCGGTTTCCTGCCATGGATTAAAACCACGGATCGTATTGAGCCTACAGGGGATTGGTCTGACAGGGTTCCTGCCCTGGATAATGGCGAATGGGTGTGGGCCATATATTCAGCTTATCATACATTGCAAAACATAGGTGAAAAAGACCTGGCCAATGAGTATAAAAAATACTTTGACATGTTAGCTAAAAATGCGCCGGTTATATTTTACGATAATGAATTAAAAAAATTGAGGATTGTGACAGCGATTAAAGATCCAAAAACTACTGTCATCAGCAGTGATAATTATTCCAATTGGCAAAAATACAAAGATGCCGATGATTATAATATAGCATGGCTATACGAAGGCCAGATGATGGTTTATTTCCTGGATCTATTTACTGACTTACCGGAAAGAGCAAATATCTGGGAAGGCATTAATATGGAGAAGGTTACAACGACATATGGTACGACTTTTAAAGGATGGCCCCAACAGTCTCCGCTAGATGGTTCTCCTCACATTAAATGGGCGTTTATGTTCTTACCTTTTACTGACAATGCTACGGCTATGAAAGTATATGGCCTTCAGGAAAAGATTCGAACTAACCTGAATAAATATGGGATACCCGTATCAACTAATACGCCTGGCGGAATCGGATACACTCAATATGAACCAAATGTTTTTGCTCCGTATGGCGCTTTCAGCATGATCTACTATTTTGCACTTCAGGGTGATGTCACAAAAAATAATTATGGACTTGCATGGCTTGCGAATATGCTCCAGGCAGATAAAATGCAGGGGCCTACAGGATCAGGTGAATCTTTTAGCGTTAAGCCTGGGACAAATCAGCTGGAGGAAGTATCGTTTATAAACACCGTAGATGGCAAATTTACCATATGGCTTGCAATGATGGGTGGAAATATTGATGAGATCAGGGAGGGCTTGAAAAAAGACGGTCTATACGAAAAATTTATGGCTGATGTAAAACATAAATATGCTGAAACTTTCGGAGACCTCTCTTCTGTAGTAGACGATGCACAGTTTCGTCTCCCGACACAAAAGATAGAGGGTGTGTATACACCGATGAAGCAATCTCCCACCATGAAAAATCTGGACTTAAGTACATTCTGGAAATATCCCGCATTTGATATGTGGGGATCTCAGGCCAGCCCTAAAGAAGTGGACGGAAAGATGGCCATAGAATACAAACCGGGACCACAGGGTGGCTGGGGGTGGGGCGGCGGCAGCTTTGTAGGTGCTTTTACGCCGGCAGAAGAATCAGCCATATATCTTAAAGGCAATGGATCGTTTACATTGAAATTGGAGGGTATGGATAAATCAAAGGCGTTTACTATACCTGTTCGGCTGAATGGCGAAGACAAATGGACTAAAGTTCCGCTTAAAGGAGCTTTTGGGAATACATTTTTTATTATGGCTATTGACCAAATCACTGAAAATATAACAATAGGTGATAGGTTTTACTCATATGACGGTAACCCCCCTGAGATAGGTGCGCGTCCTGCTAGACAAGTAGAAGAGAAGAGGGCCGCGAAACCGGAAAAAATAACAGACAAAGAAGAAGGCACTAATCTTTTACTTAGCTACAATCTTTCGCGTACGAATAACTGGGGGACAGCAAACGTCGCAATGCCAAATGGTTCTTTAATAGTGAAGCACAATGAAGCCAAAGATGGCTCAGGCTGGAGCTGGGCAGGCGAAGGTCTGAAGAAAGAGTATGTCTTAAAAAGTGGCGAAGGTATTTCCATAACAGGCGAAGGGAAATTTACGCTGAAACTTGAAGGATCTGATACTATTGTTCGCGATGTGGACTTAGATAGGGCGGGTTTTGTGATATTAAAAGACCTTCCTGCAGGCTTAAAAATATCCAGTATAGTTATCGATAAAGTTATGCCCCGCACATCCGTTACGATTCAGAGTATAGCCTCTGTCAAAATAAGAGAGGCTGGTCCTATAGAACCTATTGTTAAACCCGCACCCGAAGAGCAGCCTGTTAAACCCGCGCAGATATTAAAAGGAGTTGATTTATTGCGTAATTATAATTTAGCTACATCTAGTAATTGGGGTGGGGCAACAGTTGTAAAATCTGATGGTGTTTTGACAGTAAAGCACAATCGCACTGTTGATGGAGGCGGCTGGAGCTGGGCAGGTGAAGCTTTAAAAAAAGAATATGCTTTAAAGAAGAATGAAGGCGTGGAAATAAAAGGAAAAGGTAAATTTACCCTGAAGCTCGAAGGATCGGAAACCGTATTACGAGATGTCGATTTGGACGAGTCTGGTTCCGCGCTAATCAAAGACCTGCCAGCAGGCCTTAAAATACAAAAAATAATTATCGATAAGGTTATGCCTGGCACTTCTATCACGATTCATAGCATGCAAGCCGTTGATATAAAACCCGTTACCAAGGTAAGCCTGATAAAACCGATGACGCCTTCTCAGGGTATGATGCCGGGCGGCGCGGCTAGTAGAATGGCATATATGCTGGCAGTGGCTGCAATGGGCGCATTGCCGGAGAATGAAACAACCGAGCCTAAAGAAGCGGCTGATAGGCAGAGTGTGGCGAGAGAAAAATCCGAAGTGCCGGCTCAGATCGCTTTCCCCAAGCCCATTGAGGGCGGGATGGTTGTAGGATTGATGGATAGAGTAAAAAATATCCGGCAGTCCATAGGTGATTATTTACCCGGACCTACGAACAAAGAAATAGAATCCAAAAAAGGAGCGTTTACTGCTTCAGAAACGCAGGGGATAAACACAAAAAATGGCATATTAATAGCTATTGCTACTGATGTAGAGCCATGGGTAGATTTTTTCAATAATGACGGAAAGATAGATGATAATAAACAGAAGGGCGATAGGCAGAGAGGTAACATAGAAAAATTATTTAAAGGATTTAAATCTCAGGAGAAAGCTATTCCTGCCGACAAGGCAGGCATTTTAAAGAATGTCGCCGATTCTATAGACAAAATATTAATAAGCGTTCTTGATGAAGCGGGATATGGAAAAGTACAGGGCATGAAGGAAGGCACGGAGATGACTATCGCGCGCGAGCTATGCTTGAAAGGCGATAAGTCTGATTGGTGCATGTTCGGATATTTCAATCCCGATGGTTCTCTCAAAGAAAATGCAAATGACGAGAAAAAACAGGCTGAGAATGGATGTCTTGCCATAACAAGTCTATTCGAGTTATCAACAAAGTTATTTACTGTGTTTAGGGCAAATGGCTTAGGGGAGACTGAAGCGTCCGGTATTGCTACGACCCTTGCGATGCATCCCGACTTTATTGGCGGTTGGATAAAAGCTGGTTGGTTGATGGTGAAAGATGATAAGTATGAGATTACCGAAGAAGGGAAGAAAGGGTTGGAGTTGTATCGCAAAATATATGAGCCCATAAAGAGTGTCTTAAAGAAGATTGGTCGAGATCCAGAGCAGGCGGGAGGGCTTGCCACTGCGTATGCTATGAATCCCGGAGACTGGAAAAAGACGATAACCGTTGAAGAGAAAGATGCAAAAGGAAAAGTAGTAGCGACAAAAGTAAGCACGGAAGATGTATTTCTTTTTGATGCTTCCGGAACCGTTAAAATAGAGGAAGAAATATTTAGAAGCATATTTGCAGTGGCTGATATGTTAAATAAAGATCCCAGCGTGCCCGAGACATTCAAAGGTAGCGGGCTTTTGAATACAGGCCGCAGGATGGCCATGGCGCAGGATATAGTGTTGAAGCCGTATGACTGGAGGAGAATAGTAAGGATAGACGGCAGCGGAGCTGCCATAAAAGTAGTGCTTATAGAAGACGGTTTAAAAAGATTGTTTGCCATCGAAAGGGCAATGGCTACCAGTGACATAGACCAGCTCAAAGAAGATCCTAAGAACCCTGAAAGCAGAAAAGAAGGTTTAAGGATGTCGCTTGCCAAGAGCATGGTAACCAACAGCGCTGAATGGCGCAGGACTAAGACTACAGTAATCAAAGACAAAGACGGTAAAGTAATAGGCACTGACAAGAAAGACGAAGATGTAATAAAAGAAGACGGCAGCGGCATTACTGACTT
>JBAYMS010000070.1:0-5742 GCA_041663425.1 Candidatus Omnitrophota bacterium | reverse complement strand
ATATCAACATAGCAAAACATATGGTAAAGCCAAACTGCCTCAGGAAGGTGCCTAAGACACCGCTCATCATTCCCACCGGCGCAAAGACCGATATTACAACCATGGTTGTGGCAATAACGGCAAGTTGCACTTCTTTTGTTCCGCTTATAGCCGCAGTTCGCGCATTTATACCGCCTTCAAGTTTCCTAAAAATATTCTCTCTGACAACGATCGCATCATCTATCAAAAGACCAACCGCCAAACTCAGAGAAAGCAAACTGATAACATTTAAGGAAAAACCGGCTAATTTCATCAGAATAAAAGATCCGATAAGCGAGTTAGGAAGAGCCAGGCCTGTAATTATTGTGGATCTGCCGTTAGCTAAAAAAAGGTAAACAACTATTATTGTAAGGATTATCCCTATTAAAATCGTCTGCTCAACGTCATAAATATTATCCCTTATCTCATCGCTTGCATTTTGCAGAACATAGATCTGCGGATTGCCTTCGATCGCGCCAAAGGATGTTTTCAGTCTCTCTAGTTGCTTGAGAACACCCTCTGCTACCGCAACGGTGTTAGTTCCAGACTGACGGTAAATCTCGATCACCAGGGATTTTTTGCCATTAATAAAAACACGAGAGGTTTCATCCTTAAGCGTATCATAGACTTTACCTATATCGGAAACACGCGTAGATGCTTCGTTACCATAAAAACTGATGATAGTCTTGTCGATATCTGAAACGGCATCGAATTCCCCAAGGCTTCGGAAAGTAGTCTGCTCATTTCCCTGGTCAACCTCCCCGCCCGGAACGTTCTGTCCGGAATCGGCCAATTTTCTCGAAACTGCGGCAACGGAAAGCTCCCTCTCTTTTAAAAGTTTTCGATCCAACGCGACATGGATTTCGCGCTTTCTTCCTCCAAGGATTTTCACATTTCCTACGTTTTCAACGCGCTCTACGCCTGGTTTGACGATCTGATCGGCAACGTCATAGAGCTTCCCATCATCCATATCTCCGGTTAAAACTAACTGCAATATAGCCTGGTCGGATGGGTCCATTTTTTGAATAGTAGGCTCATCGGCATCATCTGGAAGGTTCGGTTTTACCTTACTTACTTTATCACGCACTTTTTGTTCGATAAAGCGCGAGTCAACTGTCATCTGAAATTCAGCGGTTACTTGGCTTATACCTTCCAAGCTTTTTGATGTGATACGCTTGAGGCCTGCTATAGTGCTTATTTCGTCTTCTAATGGTTTTGTAACAAGTGTTTCTATTTCGGAAGGACTGGAACCGGAATATGTTGTGGTGACACTAACTGTCGGAAAGCTCGTATCCGGAAATTTATCGACACTAAGCGTATTGAAACATTGCCAACCGACAACCAGCATTGCTAAAACCACGCATGTTATAAAGATTGGCCGATTGATAGACAGTTCCGCTAAGCTCATAAATTCTTTCCTTTATTGTCCACAAGCTTGTATATTGGAGAATCGTCTTGATAAAGATTTATCTGAGTAACAAGGCTTAAAATTTCGTAAGCGGCCTTGGCGCGGGTATATTCGGCTTGTAAATAATCCTGTTCGAAAAGCAAGACTTGGTATGTAGTCGTTCTGCCGTGTTTTAGCCTATCTCTTTCATATTCAAGTTTCTCTTTTTGAGCCGCTTCAATCGTAAACGACATTTTAAGGCGCTCACGGGCATCGTTAAGTTTAGCTATTAGATTACGCCAATCACTCTCCTGATCGCGAAGTTTTTGCTGATATATAAGCTTGGCTGCACGCTCAAGTTGTCTACCGCCTTTACGCGCGTCGCTTGAAGCTGAAAAATCTAACGGAACGGAAAATTTAACGCCAGCAAATATTGTCGGATTATCCGTGGAAAATGAATCGCCAAACGCATCAGAGCTATCAGCAGAACCGCCGTTCAGTTCATAATCTGCATATAGATCTAATGAAGGTTTATTATTTTCCACTTTTATACGCGCATTAGCTTCCGCGACTCTAGCGTTAGCTTCCGCCGCTCTCACATCAGCCCTAGATGTGTATTTATCAGGCACTGGAATATCAGCTATTTTATCCCAATCAACTTTTCGCAAAACAACCGCATTGTCATTAGCATATGTATTACTATATTTATTTAAAATACGCAAAGCAATGGCTTCGTCGTCCTTCGCTGATTTTAGATCCAATTTTTTTGATTCAAGATCAGCCTTGGCCTGAAGCACATCGGCTTGGTCAGTAAGATTCATCTCGGCACGCTTTTTTACATAGTCATATATAGCCTGAGATTCATCAAGCCCTCTTTTTTGTATATCCACTACCTCCCTTGTAATAGCCAGTTGCCAGTAGGCTATTTCGGCATTCACCAATAAAGTTTTACGCTGATCTTCCGCGTTCCATGCATCTGCTTGTGCCTGCGCACGCACAGCTTCTTCGTTAGCCCTATCTGATCTACCAAAACAGTTTTTCCATAACGGCAGTGAAACCTCGAGGACAGGGCTAGCTATAGTGTATTTATCGGTCTGTCCAGGATACTGATACCTATCTTGCTCAAAGTCATAATATAGTTTGCCCTGAAAGCCGTATGGAGTTTTCATACTGAATCCAGAAGAGTATCTTTGCCACTCAGACTTATCATACAAAAATCCGTACGGCTGCCCTTCGTCTGTTCCCACTTCAACATTGGTAAAGAACGATGGACTAAAAATCAGATCCGCTTCTCGTTCTAGATCCTTTGAGCCCTCCCTCTTTTCTAAAGATCCTGAATAAGCGCCGTTGACACTCCCGACATTTCCCAAATACTCTTCTACTGATAGCTTATCAATAGTAATATCCGCGGAGAACGCTATAAGTGGACATAGCATGAAAAGTAAAAAAATGCTAAGAAAGTATAATATTTTTTTCATTTGTCATTTAGATACTACTTTTTTCATTTTTGAAATGTGGTCCTCGAAAAATTTTAAAAATTTACTGAATTCGCTTTCAGGAATAATGCTGATCATCTTCTCCTGATGCGGCGGACCGGAAAGAATAATCACACTATCTCCTGGTTTAATACCCATCTCTTTTCTTGCTTCTGCAGGAATAACAATCTGTCCTTTTGCCCCAACCGGCATCTTGCCGTAGAATTTCGGAAAACCACTCATTTTTCGCCCTCCCGCCATTAGTCATTCACTGCATACTTACAAACTACTAGTATTACAAGTTATACTAGTAGTCCTATGTTATACCTTTGGAGTCTTCTTGTCAACATTTTTTTATTTTAACTAGTTAAATACATTTCCGCTGAGGGCGCCGATAAATTTTGGTAGCGAAAAAACTCTCTTTATGTAGGTAGGAAAAGTTAGCTCTATAATATATCTAAATTTATGACCTATGTCCTTCTATAGTTAGGTTTCGTATTTTTCACTTACGTACGGTTCCCCTATATCAATTCTCATAACTCATTGCATAATAAGCACTAAACACTATTATAAACATCACCCAGAAAATGTATTATCAGTCTGGAATACTGTAACCAACGGTCAACCAAAAGTTTTGATGAATACTTTTTTCTTTTCTTCTCGCATATTTAAAGAAGCCCTTTAAACCTTAAAACATTTTCTACAATTGCTCTTGCGATCTTGCCAGAAGGATTTTTACCACCGGTGATATTACATACAAATACATACGCTATCCCTTTACTTTCAAGGAAACCAACAAACCATCCCAAATCACCCTTGCCATTGGCTTGGGTACCTGACCCAGTTTTACCATAAAGCGTACCTCTCTCCGTCTTACTTATCTGCATTACATCTTTTAATATTAAAATATTTCTTTGCGAGAAAGGCAGCTTCCCATCAAGGAGATTACTCAGAAGAACGGCTTGCTCATCGGCGCTAATCATTACTGAAGTTTTTCCTGGTTTGGGAAGCCAAAAAATATCAATGCCGGAAGAAATATCCTTAGTGCCATAATTAATCGAATCAATATACTCCTTCATTCGCTCAGGACCAATCTGACGTGCCAAAAGCTGATAGGCAGGCACGGCTGATACACGAAACGCCTCACGAAGAGTTAAATCATGATTCCATCCTTCTATATCACGTTTAACGCCATCCCATTTATACCATGGCTCATCTGATCCTTTAAGCAAGCCAAGCTCCAAGCCAATAAGAGTATTGTAAATCTTAAAAGTTGAACACGGGGCTAAACGCCGAGAACTAAGCGCTGGATTGACATTAATAGTTATGCCTGAAGACCGATTGTAAATTATCAGTGCAGTATCATACCCCTGAAAAAACGACTTATCGATTTCTTGTGCACTCGCAGACACGGACATGATTAAGATAATATAAAAAGAAAGTAGCATTAGTTTCACAAAAAGATCCCTCGCTTTATTCATTCCACAAAAATCACTTACGTACGGTTCCCCTGCTCTCAATTCTCGTAACTCATTACAAACAAAGCACTAAACATAATTATATACGTCATCCAAAAAATGTACAATCAGTCTGTAATACTGCAACCAACGGCCAGCCGAAAGTTTTTATGTATACACTAGGTTTAATCATTATATTTCACTATGTTATATATTATTAAGCTATCCACAATGTAGCGCACCCTTATATACATTTTGTACCGTCTGAGAATCTAAACCTTTAGCCTGGCTCCAGCCTCAACCTTCAAACTGTTAGCCATGGGACCATCTATCTAGGGACAGCCTACATTATAGGCTGCCCCTTCCTGGGATTCCCAATTCACAGCCAAGGAAATCTCTTAACCTATTAGTTGAAATGTTGTCCCTGTCAATTATCTCAATACCGCAACCACTCGCTTCTTTCAGAAGGATGTCGGTTATTAATTTATTACATGCCAGGAATTTCTTCCATTTCTGTTCTGCGTTAGGAAGAAGTGAAATCATTGTCTTCATCGATTTCTTTGATTCAGCGGTTTCCCATATTTTTTCACTTTCTTCTATTGAAACACGAAGGCAAATAACGTTTTCGATTGGAATGACTTTAGAAAGTAGGAACGGATACGCAATGCCTCCATCGACAAGTACAAGCCGGTCATCCTTTCGATTCATCATATCTTCTGAAAATAAACGTAAATATTCCACGTTGGCTGCTCTGTTAAATTTATCAAACTCTTTAAGCGACAAAGAAAGTGCCCAGTCAAGCGGATTTTCGGCAGAAAACCATGCGCTATTAGCAGGATGGTCTTTTTTAGTATATCTTTGCATATAATTCCCAAAGATATGTTCGTCCATATCATACAAAGAGACAACACTATGCTTTGCCACTTCACGGCATAGTGTTGTTTTCCCGGAACAAGACCCTCCAATGACCCACCGGATATTCTTACGATCGTAAAGATTGCTATGAATATTTTTAATCACTTGGTCTCCTCAAATCATCACACAGCACTTCCGCCATCGCCCAACCAAAGGTCTGGATAAAATTTTTTCATGCTATTATCTCGAAAGCGTCCTTAACGTCCATCCCGATGGTAATACCCAATGCTTTTGCTTTTGAATTAACTTTGGTGATCTTTCTATTTGGAAACCGATCCAGATTGCCGATGGGATTGTCCGGCGTACTTTCTACTATTGCAGCAGCCGCCCCGAAAGCATCGATAGCTTCCAGGTCAAAAACGCCGCATGTTAAAAAAGCTTTTTTACCAGCTACCAGTAGAATACTGAAATTCGACCACTTAACCTGCGTTCCTTCAACTAAACCATTCTTATTCTGATATGACTTCGTGTAAATATCCATGCTTAACCT
>JBAYMS010000069.1:0-5896 GCA_041663425.1 Candidatus Omnitrophota bacterium | reverse complement strand
GTTTACTTTTAGGTGTTGCCTCCGCTTGTCGCAAATTTACATTAGGCATGTAAATTTGCTGTGGTAAAATTTCGATGGCCGCTTAACCCGTCCAGCGCGTAAACAATATCCGGTTTTCGCGTCCTGCTAAATCGCCAATAGGTATCAAAATTTTACGACAGTCGCTCCAGCAACGACCTAAAAGTTCCGCCATCTGCCGGAACGAAAATTTTCTTCACTCACCACTGGTAAAATTTTTCGCCTACTCGTTTAGGAATTTCCTGCAGGGATTCGTGTCGAGCAGGGCTTAAAATTTCGAGCAGATGCGAGAAATTTTCCAGAGCGAAATTTTTCATGGTAAAAATTTCGCGTCCCTGCGAGGCACAATCCCGAAAGGAAATTCCTCCCGGGTTACATCGAAAAATTTTACCCTCCCTATTCTACATAGATACGGGATCAACGTCAACGGCTATAAGCACGCCGTGGGGCCGCCTGAAAGAACCGAGGACCTTCTTCAGCAACGCACACGCGGCAAGCCTGTCCTTGTTCTTTAGCATGATATTGTACCTATAATAGCCCCTCATCCTCAGTATAGGAGACGGTGTCGGACCGGAAATGAGTATAGGCGATGCCTCACGCTCTATCGTCTGTTTCAGCTCCTCCGCAACCTGAGCGGCCAGCACATCGTTTCTCGCCCGGACCGTAACTTTGGTCAGGTTTACAAAAGGCGGATAGGAAAGTTCTTTTCGTGCGATGATCTCTTCGTGATAAAACTTCTCGTAATCGTGTTTCGCGGCACAAAGCACGGCATAATGGCTCGGCGTATAAGTCTGGATAATGACTTCTCCTCCAGCGTCGCCGCGCCCCGCTCTTCCGCCTACCTGAGTTAGCAGGTTAAACGTCCGCTCGCTGGCCCGAAAATCCGGTATGTTGAGGCTTACATCGGCGGAGACCACGCCCACCAGCGTGACTTCCGGAAAATCAAGCCCCTTAGCTATCATCTGGGTCCCGACCAGTAAATTGACCTCTCCTGATTTAAACTTATCGAGTATCTTATCGTGAGAACCTCTCTTTTCGGTAGTATCAGAATCCATTCTGGCTATCTTAGCATGGGGAAAACTATGGCTTATCTCAGATTCAACCTTTTCCGTGCCCAGCCCTAAATATTTTATATATTCCGATTTACAGCTCGGGCAGATATCGGGCGAGTTGGTAGTGTAATTGCAATAGTGACAAAGGAGTTTTTTAGTCTCAAAATGATAGACGAGGGCTGTGTCGCATCTCCTGCACTTCATAACAAAACCGCATTTCTTGCAGTTTATGTACGTAGAGAAACCTCTCCTGTTCAGAAATATTATCGCCTGCTTACCGGCTTTGAGCATATTGGCCACAGCATCCAAAAATACTTTGGAGAATATCGTCACCCGCCGGCGTGTTGCAAGCTCCATCCTCATATCGACTATCTTGACTTTCGGCAAGAGGCGCTCATCTATCCTTTTCGTAAGCTTGATAAGCTTATATTCTCCGCAGAGAGCTTTGTGATATGCCTCCAGGGATGGAGTAGCGCTGCCCAGGATAAGCGGACAGCTGCTGAGCTTAGCCCTTTCTTCGGCAACATCGCGTGCATGATAGCGCGGAACGTCATCCTGTTTGTATGACGTTTCGTGCTCCTCATCTATTATTATAAGTCCGAGATCCTTCACGGGGCTGAATATCGCTGACCTCGCCCCGACGACAATATTGGCCTTGCCGTCTTTTATCCTTTTCCATTCGAGAAATTTTTTCGCGGGCGTAAGGCGGGAATGCATAACCGCCACGTGATCGCCGAACCTGGACGAGAAGCGCTCTATTGTCTGAGGTGTTAAGGATATTTCCGGAACCAGGACTATCGCCTGCCGGCCTGCTTTCAGCACATGTTCGATCGCCTGCATATAAACTTCTGTCTTACCGCTGGCGGTTATGCCATGAAGTAAAAATGTCTTATATTCATGCTTATCCACAAGCTCCACCACTGATTTCAGTGCCCTGGATTGCTCTTCCATGAGATCATGCGGTTTGGACTGCGGGAATTCTTTGTTTTTAGTTTCTGCTGCGCTCAGTCGTGAGCCTATTGACTCTTTGCCTTTTTTTATGCCGGCTGGTATAACGGCAGCTATGGCCTCGCCCCACGAGCAGAAGTAATTATCTTTAACCCATCTTGTAAGCTTAAGCATCTCCTCGCTTAAGATGGGCTCTTTATCTATGACGGACACTAAAGGCTTAACATCTTTTACATCAGACTCATCGCTGAAACCTACAACATAGCCAACCACGGCTCTGTTGGCGAAAGAGACAAAAACTCTCTTACCTATTTTTACTTCGTCCTTTAAATTGTCCGGTATGGAATAGTGGAAAACCTTGTCTATGGGCAAGGCTACTGCTACTTGCGCAAAGTCTGCCATTACTTAAGCTCTTTCATTACTTTCTTCATATCGGCCCAGACGATCTTTTTATCGTCGGGATTTCTCAAAAGATAGGCTGGATGAAAAGTCGGCATAACTTTTATACCGTTATATTCGCGGAAGATCCCTCTTAACGCAGAGATCGGAGTTTCAGTCTTCAGCAATGTCTGACTGGCAAATTTACCGAGCGTACATATTACACGCGGTTTTATAATCTCTACCTGGCGCTTAACATTATTCTGGCAGGCTATTATCTCCGCAGGAAGCGGCGCATGATTATTCGGAGGACGGCATTTCAATATATTCGCTATATAAACGTCTTCTCTCTTAAGACCCATCGCTTCTATTATCTTCGTCAAAAGCTGCCCTGCGCGGCCTACAAACGGCAGACCCTGCTTATCCTCTTCCTCGCCCGGAGCCTCGCCTATGAACATCAGCTGCGCATCCGGATTTCCAGCACCGAAAACAACATTCTTTCTGGTATTGCAAAGATCACATTCACGGCAGCTTAGCACTTCATTTTTAAGGCCTGCCAGTCCTTCGGGCATAGCCTGCGTCAACATAGGTTTTGGTTCCGCCGATGCAAAGTAATATTCATCCATCCCGGACTCATGCTCCAGTTCCAGGTATGCCCTTACCGATGCTATTATCGAATCTAATTCTTCGTTCCGCATATTTCCATTGCAAGCTTAGCGACGTCGTAACACGCCATAGGCTTTTTTATTTTTCGTATAGCTTCTTTCATAGCTGCCATTCTTTCAGGATGGACGGAAAGATACTCCACGACTTCTTTAACATCAGCCGCCTTGCCTATCTTTACCGCCGCACCGTGATTCATAAGGTAGTCACTGTTTCTAGTCTCCTGTCCTATGATCGGCGCTATTATTATGAGCGGCAGTTCCTTCGCCAGGCTCTCAGATACAGTTATGCCTCCGGACTTTGATATCAGGACATCTGCCACAGACATATATTCATAAACATTATTAACAAACCCAAAGACCTTTATAGAGGCCTTCAGTTTAGACTTCAGGGCTTCCAGCTTCTTGACAAGCTCCTCATTATGTCCGCACACCGTTATGATCTGCAGAGGGTTAGCGCTGCTGCCAACTGCCTTTATGATATCTTCTATAGGCCCTACCCCGAAACCACCACCTATGACAAGCACTGTGAAAACGCCGTCCCTTAAGCCTGCGGCCTGAAGTATCTTCGCCCTGTCCATGTTCTTTGTAAATACAGGCTCTATAGGAATGCCCAATAATTTTATCTTCTCGGGCGGGACTTTCCACTTTATAAGATCATCGTAGGTATCCTGCCCCGCAACGACATACATGTCAGTCTTATCCGCAACCCACCACGAATGGAGCCTATAGTCGGTAACGACCGTTATGAGCTTGCAGTCTATTTTTCCGGTTTCCTTGAGATCCGATATGACTTCACTGGCAAAGAAATGCGTCGATATCACAACGTCCGGCTTCTCATCGATAAGGTATTTCGCAAGCTTTCCTGAATTCAGCCAGTTGTTCAGCCTGCGCAGCTTTGAAACTACAAGGTTTGCATAGAAATTGTCGGTAAAATAATATGACAGCCCCCATATAGTAGGCAGTTTATTTACCATGAGAAGATATGCTTTAAGATACGACCACTTAAAAAAATTATTGGTGTAGTCAAGAGCGTCCGCTAAAGTTACCTGGACATCATTAAGTTTCAGCTCATCGAATGCCGCTTTTACCGCCATCGACGCTTTCTTATGACCTATACCCGCCGTCGCATACAGAACCAGTATTTTTTTCATTTAAATACTCCTATATTGTCTTTGACCCATCCCGTCAGCAGCTTCACTCCATAGGAAGGTGTTATTTTAGGCTGCCAATCCAATTCTTTCGAAACTTTCGCTATATCTGATATATAAACTTTCTGGTCGGATGGGCGCCAATCACTGAATTTGTACGACATCTTTATACCGGTCTCTTTTTCTATCGATTCTATAAGCTCAAGAAGAGATGTGGTATTTTCTGCTCCGCCGCCTATATTATACACGTTATGCTTTATGTTGCTCTTAAAAAATTTATCATACGCCGCTACAAGGTCTTCAACATAAAGAATGTCTCTGACCTGTTTACCGTTGCCATAAATCGTAACGGGCCTTTGCAAAAGATTCGATATGACAAAATGGGCTATCCAGCCCTGATCCTCAAATCCGAACTGCCTGATGCCGTAAATACAGCTCATACGGAATACTGCGGTCTTCATCCCATAGATATGCGCGTATTCCTGGACATATATATCACCAGTATATTTACTGGCTCCGTATGGCGTATGTCCGGTCAGATCTACCGGCATATCTTCTTTTACCCCTGAACTGCCGTCAAATACATATCTCTTCTCTTTCTCTGCCAACTTTATCTTGTCCACATTTTCGCCGAAGACTTTATTGGTAGAGCAATATACGACGCAGGCTTCCTTCGACTTCTGCCTTAAACATTCGAGCACATTCAGGGTGCCGTAAGCATTTATGCTGAAATCTTCCATCGGTTCTTTAACCGACAGTCCTACGCCGGGCTGTCCTGCCGTGTGAACGCAAAGATCTACACCCTTGCCGATAGCATTGATAACATCCCGTTTTTCCCTTACATCACCCTTTATCCTTTTTATATTCTTGTACTGCTTAAGATAATTCCAGTTATACTCAACGCTCTGCCTGTCATATTCAAAAAGCTTCGAGCGCATAAGGTTATCGAGAACGATTACTTCTTCCTGCCTTCTGGCATAATACTCTGCGGTGTGGCTGCCCACCATGCCGGCTCCACCCGTTACAAGGATCCTCACAATTTATCTCCAAGTTTATTCAGCCGTCTGTCGGCTAAGTGCCGAGGTCACCGACCTCGGCCTTTTAATATAAACACAACCGCTTCCAGCAAATTTTTAAACACATGATCCGGCTTTATAGCCCATTCCGCAACAGCTTCAGGCGCTGTCTTGCCGCTCAATACAAGAATAGTCTTAAGCCCCATTCTGCTTCCGGCTTCAACATCCATCTTACCGTCACCAATAAAATAAGCACCGCCGGATTTTATGCCCAGCTCCTTTTCGGCCCTGACAAACATCCCTGTCTTTGGCTTGCGGCAGTCGCAATTATCCTTATCCTGATGAACGCAATAATAAACTTTTTTTATCTTAGCACCGCCGGCTTCGATCTCGCCCAGCATATTAGCCGTCACTTTATCAAGAGCTTCCTGGGAAAAAAACTTTTTACTTACACCGCCCTGATTAGATATCAATATTATATCGTATCCGGCCTCATTAAGAAGCTTGAGGGCCTCTTTAGCCCCGGGCAAAAAATAAAAATCTTCCCACCGGGTAACATAGCTATGTTCAGTCCATCCTGCGGGGTCTTTATTTATAACACCATCCCTATCAAGAATTATTGCTTTCATAAGTTATCCACAAAGTAGGGGAGCCTTAAGGCTCCCCTACTT
>JBAYMS010000068.1:0-5898 GCA_041663425.1 Candidatus Omnitrophota bacterium | reverse complement strand
GCGCCCTTTGAGCACCTGCGCTTCCTTCGCGTCCGAACCTACTACCCGGAACTTCAGGCCGACCTGCCTCAAAAGCTTCCGGCGTGCCCTGGATTTTGATGCGAGTATTATTTTACGCATTCCGCCGCCTCACTTCCCGCCAGATAACCGGTTGAAAAAGCCTGCTGCAGATTATAGCCGCCGCTCGGCGCCGATCCTTCTATGACCTCTCCGGCAAAATAAAGCCCCGGGACAAGTTTTGACTCCATAGTCCGGGGGTTGATCTCTTTTATCGACACACCACCTCCGGTAACCATAGCCTCTTCAAGCGGCAGCGATCCAACGATCGTAAGAGGGAAAGCTTTAAGAGTATTTACAATAGAATGTCTCTGCTCCTGAGTGATCTGATTAGCTTTAAGATCGTCTCGCATATGCAGAAGCTTTAAAAATCTATCAACCAGCCTTTGCGGCAAAAGATCTTTCATTAGGTTTTTCAAAACCACACTGCCTTTTATTTTAAATTTGTGCAGCAGTTTACTGTCAAGCTGCTCCTGCCTTAAGCCAGGTTTAAGATCTATGAGAAGCCGGACCTCTTTATGCTCTTTCAGGATATCCATAACTTTTGAGCTCAAATCCAGGACGAGCGGACCGGAAACTCCGAAATGGGTAAACATCAGCTCTCCCACATCGGAGACTAAACGCTTTTTATCATATTCAAAAACTATCCTTATATTTTCCAGTGCTACGCCCTGCAGCTCCTTAACCCAGCCCTCTTTCACTGTAAGCGGGACAAGAGCAGGAGTGAGCGGCGCAATCTTATGTCCCAGCTTCTGGGCTACGGCAAATCCATCTCCGGTCGATCCGGTTGCCTTATATGAAGCACCGCCAGTAGCCATTACGATCTTTTTCGCTGACAGTTCGCGCCCATCCTCAGTTACAAGACTAAAAAGGTCTGCCTTTTTCACTATCTCGGTAATACGGCTGCCATGAAGTACTTCAACACCTCTGCCAGAAAGTGCTTTTTTAAGTACTTCAACCACGGAAGCGGCCTTATCGGTAACCGGAAAAACCCTACCCTGGCGTTCAGCTTTAGTTTCAAGTCCTAAAGATCTTAAAAATCCGACAACATCTTCGTTGAAAAACGAGTAAAAGGCTGTCCGTAAAAACTCTCCCTGCTTACCGAATTTTTCTATAAATACATCAATATCCGCAGTATTGGTTATATTACACCGCCCCTTACCAGTGATGAGTATTTTCCTACCGATAGAATCATTCCTCTCAACCAGAAGAACTTTCTTTTTCAGCTCTCCGGCCCTTATGGCTGCCATAGTTCCGGCAGCTCCACCGCCTATAACAATTATGTCGTATGTCTTCATGCGTTCCGTCCTGCTATAAAACCCGATGCCCAGGCCCAGGCTAAATTATAACCGCCCCGCACACCGTCAACATCAAGTATCTCGCCGGTAAAATACAGGCCTTTCTTAAAATTAGATTCCAAGGTATCGATATTCACTTCATCAACAGAAACACCACCGGCGGTAAAGTCTGCTTCATTCCACCCTCGCGTGCCTGTAACAATAAATTCTCTGGCTTTGAGGCCATGCGTTATCGCTGCGGCATCTTTGGTTTTAAGCAGACTTAGTAACGCAGGGGCAAATTTATTCGGCACTATTCCGGCCAGCAGATCGTCGGGGCAAGAATAAATCTTCAGCCTTTTCTGTATCTCTGCAGTAAGAGCTGGCTCATCCATAAAAGGGACCATATCCAGAACAACATAAACTTGTTTTTTTCCATCCCTGTTTATAGATATAGAAACCTGGCGCGACACATCAAGTATGGCCGTACCTGATAATCCGTATTTAGTGAACAGGACTTCGCCCTGTGCCTGTGCCGCCACGCTCCCGCCTGCTATAACTTTTGCCGAAGCAGATATCTTCTGGCCCTGAAGCGGATGACAGAGCGGATCTTTCGAAACTAAAGGCACTGCACATGGGACAGGATGTATTATCTTATGACCGAAACGTTCTGCAAATTTGTATCCGCTGCCGTCTGAGCCGAACGAAGGATAGGATCTTCCGCCGCATGCAACTATCAGCGAAGATGCTGATATTTTATTACCGGAACCCGGCGAAAGGACAAAACAATTTTTTGCAT
This sequence comes from Candidatus Omnitrophota bacterium, assembly GCA_041663425.1. GTDB lineage: Bacteria > Omnitrophota > Gorgyraeia > 2-01-FULL-45-10 > 2-01-FULL-45-10 > FEN-1322. The sequence goes on along the minus strand of JBAYMS010000068.1, from coordinate 3,765 downwards.
AAGCAATATCTTTAACGTCAAAACCGGTTTCTACTCTGACGGCCAGACGCTTTATTTCCATCTCCAGGACTTTTAAAACCGACGAGGATTGGTTTGTAACGGGAAACATCCGACCGCAATCTGAATACATATGCAGGCCCAGACCTGAGAAGAAATCGAAAATATCTTCTTTACCGAATTTAGCGAATATGTTTTTTACTAAAGCTCTTGATGCGGGATTATAAAAAGATTCGTCGATATTTTCATTTAACAGGTTGCATCTGCCATTACCCGATGCGAGGATCTTCTTTCCCGGCTTCAGCAAGCGCTCGCATATAACGACGGATTTGCCGGCTCGTCCTGCAGCTATGCCGGAAGCTATGCCGGAAGCACCTCCGCCCAATACCGCAACGTCAAAATTAGCGGATACACCCAATTACGCTCTCCCCAGATACTCACCGGTTCGAGTATCCACCATCACCGTCTCCCCTTCATCGATAAACAGGGGCACATTTATAGTAAGCCCCGTTTCAAGCTTCGCGGGCTTCATAGCCTTGCCGGACGTATCGCCTTTGACGCCGGGAGCTGACTCAACGATCTTTAATGAGACGTTTACAGGCATTTCTATGGTGATAGGCTTATGCTCATAATACAGCAGCTCAACCTCGAGATTCTCTTTAAGATAATCTTTGGCAAACCCGACCATCTCGGTATCTAAAGTCAGTGTTTCATAATTATCCATATCCATAAAATGGAAACCTGAGTGATCCGTGTAAAGATATTGCACCTTCTTAGACTCAAGATCAGCTTTTTCTACTGTATCAGTCGGACTATAGCGCCTGTTGAGCGTTTGTCCGGTCAATATATTTTTAATGATCGCCTGATATATTGCGCGCAGATTACCGGGCGTGCGATGCTCCATTTCAATAACTACATAAAAATTAACACCGTCTTTAATGATCATACCCTTCTTCAATTCAGATGCTTTCACTCCAATTTCCCCCTTAAATTTACTGTACGTTTACTTTTATTGTATCTTCTTTTACATTTTTCTTTTTAGGTAAATTTATTTCCAGGACACCTTCAGCATAAGTGGCCTTTATACCTTTAGACTCACATTCAACAGGAAGCTCTAAGACACGCTCAAAACGGCCGCTCATACGTTCTTGCCTGACAACGCCCTGGCCGGACTGTTCAATAAACACTTCTCTGGAGCCCGACAACTTAAGCAGCTTATTTTTCTCGAGCGTAATACTTATTTTATCTTTGCTCATGCCGGGTAGATCGGCCCTGACAACCACATCTTTATCGCTCTGAGTTATGTCTACCCGCACATCCTGGCCGAAGGCACCCATATCGCCCTTATCCATATCACCATACGGCCCGACGACGTCTTTCATAAACTTGTCCATCTCGCGCCGCATACGCATAAGCTTGACACGCATCTGATCTAAATTTTGGTAATCCTGCTCGGTAGGAGGTGTTTCGGCATTACCAATACCTATCATTAAAAATAGGAATATTATGCTGAATATCGCTCTCTTCATAACACACCTCCTCGTAATAGAATAGACTAAACGTTGGGAAAATTCAAGCTAAATAGACGAGTATTACTGCTTTTTAAATGAGATGGTCAGGTCGAAAGAAGCTTTGGGGACATTCAGCTCTTTAGGAAAAGGTGGAAATGGTGATGCTTGCTGCAGACTCTTGATGGCAACATCTATAAGGCGCCGATCCTTTGTAGATTTATCGATATCCACATCTATCCTGTCCAGAGAACCGTCAAGCTTTAAAGTAAAAAATAGACTGACATCTCCGTTGCGATAATAATCTTTATAGTTGTACTCAACTTTGTGAACTATCTTCTCGCGAATAAGTTTATAATAATTTGAATAGCTGCCGGAAGCCTCCGAAGAAATGATTTGAAACGCCTGAACACCATCTTTTATGGCAAAAAAATCGCCTTCATGGCAGTCGGCCCCATCGGCCGACTGAGCACTCAAGCCGATGGGTATCAACTGCATAAGAAAAAAAACTGAAACTAATATTGTTCGTGTAAGAATTGCTTCAAAACGCATATTTTACACCACCTAACAAAGTCCTGCCGGGAGATGGATAAAAATTCTCCGTAGTACCGGTAGAATTCATAGCCCCGTATTCACAATACTGGGCATTGAAAATATTATTAATAGATCCGAACATTTCAAATCCATACTTTTTATATGACAACTTGACATCGTTCGAACAATATCCTTTTAAAGGAGAGCCCGTATTAGCCTGATCGCTTATCAGGTAGCTGGGTCCGACGTAATGCATAAGATAGCTAAAGGTTACGGATTGCAGATACGTAAGATTGACCCCTGCTGTTATCCTGTTACGCGAAACGGCCGGAACTAGATTGCCGGCAAAAGACCCGTCTGAAAAGTAAGCATTACAATAAGTGTAACGTCCAAAGATGTCTGCGGCAACATCTTTTATATTCCGACTAAGTTTTTCGGGATAGAAGTGCGACTCAAAAGTAAAACCGTTATGCTTGGTATGATCATACACTTCATTAGACCCTGTCATCGGATTATAGTATAGCTCTTTGTGCACATCCATAAAATATACAGATCCCGCAAAGCTCAAAAACTTCAAGGTCTGGTCTTTCACTCCAAATTCATAGTTCATCTGAGTTTGAGGCTTTAAGCCAAGATTTAAACCGCCACCAGCCAGTCCATAATAGTTATACAACGAACTATACCACTCATCTACGGCCGGCAAGCGATATGAGCGGGAGACGTTAGTATACACAGACGACCTTTCACCGTATCGATAATTCAATCCGGCCTCCCAGGCGTAATCTTTGGGATAGCGCTTGCTTGTGCCCTGGACATAGGACTGTTGATCAAAATCATAATTCGTCCACTCGCCGCGGCCGCCGATATTGGCAAAGAGGCTTTTCACTATCTCCATAGCAGCTGTTCCATACATCCCCAGAGATTCTTTTTCGATAGTTATTAGGCTTTTTCCCGACGGAGAATAAACAAAAGTCGGATCGCCGCTCAAGATATTATCACGATCATAATAATAATCCAGGCCCGTTAAAAGCTTAAGCTCGCGCCCTAATATTTGCGTAGTATACGTGGCTCTCGGCGTTATGCCGCGTGTAATAATATGATTTTCCTGGTCCCACGGAGTATTGTTAAATGCATAGTCATATGTGCGGGTGCTAGTCCTTCGCTCACGGAATGTAAACTCTGTAACAAACGTAAGAATGTTTCCCCCCATATCCCAGCGCAGCTCTGGTCCGAAATTTGCAAATTTATCTTCTGTTTTTGCCCTGTCATCCGGATGAGTACTGCCGCGCCTGCCGTACTGGTCAATGTTCTGCCTGGTTAACGCTCCAGGCATACCATACCAATCGTTATGATAACCGGCACTCACATTAATATGAGCAACGGTTGTCGGCTTGATAGTCAGCTGAAAGTTATAATCGGATGTATCGAGATAGTTGTTCACGCGATAGCCATCCGTATATGATGCTCCGTATGAACCAAAATAATCTAAAAACGAACTACCGCCGGAAACATAAGTCTTTAGCGATTTATAACCATATGATCCCGCAGCTAAATCCACGCCAATGGATGGTTTCCCGCCGCCTTTTTTCGTAACTATGTTGATAACGCCTCCATTTGCATTATCACCATAAAGGACGCTCTGGGGACTATTAACAATTTCAACGCGCTCCACAGAGCCTATATCTATCTGCGTCCAATCCGTACCGGAAAGATCGACCATATTTGT
>JBAYMS010000067.1:0-5921 GCA_041663425.1 Candidatus Omnitrophota bacterium | reverse complement strand
TGAGCGGGGTTTTTTTTATGTTTCTAACTCAGTGTAAAATCCCAATCTCGTCGAGGGATTTTATTTGACTTTCATCGTCCTACAAAATACAATACTAAACATATGAAATATCGCTATCATCGGAAGATCGCGAAATGGGTTTTTGTGTTATGTTTCTGTCTCTTGCTCTTCCTGGCTGTATTTTTTGTCCGTCAAGGAAAGCTAGGTAAAGAGACCGGGGACAGAGCTTTTGGGCTTAAATGCGAGATCGTAAAGACTTTTGATTTTTCGAATGACAGTTCTCTTAAAGAATGGGAAGAGAAGGTATTTAAGGGAAAAGTAAGCTATAGCATAGAAAAGAAAGACGGCTTGTCATACGTAAGGGCATCCAGCGATAAGGCCGCATCGGCACTATATTACAAAATAAATCTCGACGCGAAGAATAACAGGCCTGTGATGATGTGGAAGTGGCGCGCAGATAAATTTCCGGTGAAAACCCGGTCTGAATCGCTTGAGGTGGAAAATGAAGATGATTTTGCCGCAAGGGTATACGTTATTTTCCCGGCGATGTTTATAACGAATTCGAAAGTCCTTGAATATGTCTGGTCTGAGAAGCTTCCTGTTGACACTGTCGGGACTAGCCCATATTCGGGCAATATAAAGCTCATTGTGCTTGAGCAGGGCTTGACCAAGGATGGAACCTGGGTTGGCGAGGAGAGAGATATCTATTCTGACTATTTAAAGCTTTTTGGCAGGCCGCCCGAGCACAATGTAGGCGCAATCGCTTTTATGACCAACACAGAGCATACCGGTACGAACGCAGAAGCTGTCTACGATGATATAAGCATAGGATACAAGGCGCAGGTTGCAGCTAACGAAGGAGGCTCAAAAAATGAGAACTAAATTTTTGAGGACAAAGTATATTACGGGTAGCAGGATCCAGATGCATTACCTCGTCTTGTTAATGGTCTCAATAATAGTGCCGCTGGTTTTTTCAGTCGCATGCCTTTACTATCTGGTCTTTAAGATAATGGCTGAGCAGTTAGGCATACCCGAGTATATAGCTTTAAACCTGTTTCCGGTTATTCATAAAATTAATATGATGCTTCTGATAGGAATGCCGCCCTTGTTTTTAGTTTTGATAGCATGGGGCATTGTCCTTTCGCATCGTTTTGCCGGTCCTATTGAAAGGCTGGAAAGAGAGCTTAAGAGAATAGCTCATAGTAAAGATTATAAAATAAGGCTTCGCGTAAGGAAGGGCGACGATGTAAAGCCTATCGCGGATGCTGTAAACGAATTGCTTAATAGCATAGAAAGAAAATAGAGATGAATATAAGTCCGTTGGCGCAGGTGAGCAAAAAAGCGCGTATTGCCTCTGGGGTTGAGATAGGGGCGTTTGCAATAGTCGAAGACGATGTAGAGATAGCGTCGGGTGTTAAGGTGTGGCCCAACGCATATATATGCTCCGGCACGAGCATAGGCGAAGGGACTGAAGTACACATGGGCGCGGTCCTTGGCCACCTGCCGCAGGACTTGTCTTTTGATAAGAACAAAAAAACACGTCTGACAATAGGCAAGAAATGTGTAATACGTGAACATGCGACTCTTCATAGAAGTACCAGCGAAGAACATCCTACCACAGTGGGAGACGGGTGCTATCTAATGGCCGTGTCGCATGTAGGGCACGATTGCCACGTAGGCAATAACGTAATTGTTGCAAATGGCGCGCTTTTGGCCGGGCACGTTCAGGTTGGAGACAGGGCATTTATATCCGGCAATGTGGCTATACATCAATTTTGCCGCATTGGCACACTATCTATAATAGGCGGATTTAGCGGGATTAACAAAGACGTGCCTCCATATATGCTTGTGCGTGGCCCATCGGTTGTCAGAGCGGTAAATCTTATAGGTTTGCGTAGGGCGAAATTTTCCAGAGAGATTATCTCTGATATCAGAGAGGCTTTTAAGGCGATCTATATGTCCGGTCTTAACACTACGCAGGCGCTTGATGAGATCAAAAAGATGAAGAAATCCAAAGAGCTTGACCATCTTATAGAATTCATCCAGTCCTCCAAGAGGGGGATATGCAAGGCCAAAGATACTGATGCGGAATTTTTTGAATAACCGCCCTTCGGAAAATCTTACCAAAATATATAGCAGGCTCTATAAAATTTACGGCCCCCAGAGATGGTGGCCGGGCCGCAGCCGTTTTGAAATAATCATAGGTGCAATCCTTACTCAAAATACCGCGTGGACCAATGTGGAAAAGGCGATAAAGAATCTGCGCTTCCACAGCTGCCTGTCGTCTCCCGCAAAACTTCACAGTATTCATGCAGATAAATTATCAGTTTTGATCCGGCCGGCAGGCTATCATAATGTAAAAGCGAAAAGGCTTAAAAATTTTACCGGATTTCTTCTGAAAAGCTACGGTGGTAAATTGGCTAAGCTGGCAGAGATAGACACTGCTGTCCTGCGCAATGAATTGCTGGAAATAAACGGTATCGGCCCTGAGACTTGTGATTCGATATTGTTGTATGCTTTTAATCGTCCGGTATTTGTGGTTGACGCATACACTAAGAGGATATTCTCGCGGCATGGTTTGTTTTCTGAGGATTCGTCATACGAGTATGTCCAGAATATTTTTACCCGGAATTTACCGTCGGATGTCGTAATTTTTAACGAATACCACGCGCTTATCGTAAAGCTGGCAAAAGAGCATTGCAAAAAGTCTCCGAAGTGCGAAACCTGCCCTCTTAAAGGCCTGAAAATTGTTGCAAAAACAGTGAGCTGATAATATAATATGACAGCGATGCATTCCTTCGGATGAAATAATAACAAATCGGGGGTGTTTATGGCGAAAAAGAAAAAGGTTGCGAAAAAGGTTAAAGCCGCAAAGAAGCCTGCAAAGAAAATCGCAAAACGAACGGTTAAGAAATCCGTAAAACGTACCGTTAAAAAAAGCGCAAAAGTAAAAAAGTCAAGATTGCCCGTCGAAAGCATGGTGAAGATAGGCGAGGTGACCCATTATTTTCCGCATGTGAAAGCAGCTGCCCTCCTCGTGCTCAAGGACAGTATAAAAGTTGGCGATGAGATTTATCTCAAAGGACATACGACTGATTTCAAAGAGAAGATCAAATCGATGCAGCTTGATTGCACCCCGATCCAGGAAGGTAAAAAAGGGCAGGAGATAGGTCTTTTAGTAAAAAAGCGTGTAAGAATAGGAGACAGCGTATACAAGCTGTAGAAGTTGATGAATCGAAATTATAGAAAAGTTTTACTAGGCCTTGGATTTGATTCGCAGGACGGACACCTTCGTATAACGAAAGGTGAGAACTTTCGTCTCTTCGGCGGATCGGAAGAGACTCATGAAATGATGCAGGAGAAAGCTATAAAATTTAATGAGCAGCTTGATAAGCGGCACAAGAAGCTTGAGCAGATAAATGAAAAAGAGTTCGAGGAGATATCTGAGGTCATAGGCTTAAAGATCCCCGGCGATGGAAAGAAACAATAGAACAGGAGAAGATTGTGGGAAAAATAAATATAGATAGTTCGTTATGTACCGGATGCGGATTGTGTGCTTCCAGTTGTCCGGAGACGTTTGAGATACGTGATGATAATATGGCGCACGTTCTAAGCGACAAAATAGGCTGTGACGTAAAAGATGTTGCTGAGCAGTGCCCTGTAAGTGCAATAAACATTCAATAGGAAATAAAGCCGGTTTTTAATGGTAAAAATTATAGGGATAAGCGGCAGCCCCAGGCGTAGCGGTAACACAGAGATTCTTCTAGATGCCGCTCTTGAAGGTGCGGCTTTTCTAGGTGCTGTCACGGAAAAGGTCATAGTAAACGAATTATCCCTCGGTCCGTGCCTTGGCTGTTACCGTTGTGTAAAGAACGGCACCTGCGTTATAAAAGATGATATCCACGCTATATATAAAAAGCTCGACGATGCCGATGGTATTATTATAGCCTCCCCGATATATTTTGGCAGCCTGACTGCGCAGCTGAAGACGATGGTTGACCGGTTTCAGCCGCAATGGGTAAGGACGCATAGTTCAAAGAAGCCGTTGGCAAAGAAGAAGCTGCGCCGCGGCATATTTTTGTGCGTTTCCGGGGATGATAAAATAAAATTTTTCAGGAATGCCAGGAGTATAGTAAGGTATCTGTTCGCCACGCTTAATATTAAATATTTGGGTGGTCTCTTCGCCGGCGGCATAAGCGAAGCCGGAGATATAAACAAAAGGCCGCGTGCGCTTAAAAAAGCTTTTAACATGGGGTCGGAACTTGCAGCAGGACTGAAAAGATGAATAAAAAATTTAAAAAAGTAGCTATAGATGCCGCTTTAAAAAGCGGCAATTTTATTAAAAACTCCGTAGGACGCATAGTCTCTGTGTCGTATAAGGGAAGGGATAATATAGTTACCGATGTGGACGAGAAATCCGAGGATATTGTGATAAGAATGATACGTTCACATTTTCCTGATCATTCGATACTGTCCGAAGAATGCGGTGTTATCGATAGGATGTCTTCGTATAAATGGATAATCGACCCGCTTGACGGGACGACTAATTTTGCTCACGCATTTCCGTTCTTTTGTGTTTCGATAGCTCTCGAAGAGAATGGCAGGGTGATTTTGGGTGTGGTCTACGATCCTATGCGCGACGAATTATTTTATGCAGAGGCGGGGAAAGGGGCTTATCTTAATTCGAAACCCATATCGGTTTCTAAAGTGAAAACGCTTACCGATTCTTTCCTGGCAACAGGTTTTTCGTATGGCGCAAAACGGAAAGACAAGAACCTTAAAAATTTCAAAAGGCTTTTAACGCGGTCAATGGCAGTGCGCCGCGCCGGTTCTGCGGCGCTTGATCTGTCGTATGTGGCGTGTGGTAGATTTGACGGATTCTGGGAAATGGACCTTAAGCCTTGGGACAGTGCCGCCGGTTGCCTGCTGGTTAAAGAAGCAAAAGGCAATATTACGAAATTTAATGGCTCGAAATATACGATATATGATAACAATGTGCTTGCCACTAACGGTAAGATCCATTCCTGCATGGTAAAACTTCTAAAAACCTGAACGTTAAGATTTCAAAAATCCAGTTTTTATTTATTGACAACCTTACCCTGTTAGTATAAACTAATGTTACTAAACTTTCGGAGAAATATGAAATTTCGAACCACTATAAAATTAACGACCGAAGCTAAAGATAAAGACGAGGCCATGGAAATTGCCGGAGAGTATTTGTCCGGAAACCTTACTGGCGGAGTTGATATGAAGTTAAGTACTGAGCCTGTCTCTTATGGTAGGCAAGGCATAGCTGTTGCGTTGGCCGTTATTCTGATGCTTGGTATATTGACATTTCATGTTTCCTACATAAAACAAACACATAACTCCATTCAGACTCCTGGCGATAGCGCTATACAGCCGCCTCTTAAAACATCTGCTTTTGACAAAGAACGCTCTGATTTTAAAAATGAGTGGCAGGCAAAGCAGACGCAAGAAGCCTTAAATTCCCTCAAAAAGTAATTTATCTATTCTAGCCCCTTGCAATTACAATTTCTTAGGATATAATATATCTATAAAATCCGGAGGTAGGAAAGTGAAAAAAATATTTTCTCTTATTCTGGCGATAGCAGTATTGTCATCCTTTAATTTTACGGCATATGCTGCCAGCGACGACGAGGATTCGGGCAGCAACACATTGGGCGGTGCGGTAGTGGGCGGACTGTTGGGCGGCGGCGTTGGGACTGCTATAGGAAGCATCAGCGGCAACGCAGGCAAAGGCGCTTTGTGGGGCGCAGGCATAGGAGCTGTGGGCGGTGCGCTTCTGGGGTCCGCTAAGTCATCCAGCAAAACAAATTCTGACAGCAATATGGCGGAGCCTGAATATGCTCAGCCTCAGGCGGCCTCCTCAGATATGAAAGTAAAAAAACGTATTATAAAGA
>JBAYMS010000066.1:0-5000 GCA_041663425.1 Candidatus Omnitrophota bacterium | reverse complement strand
TTTGCGGACGTCTTTAACGGTCTTGTTGATAATATTCTTTATTCGGCTATTTATTCTGTAAGATGTTTTGTGTGCGTATTTTACGTCCGTATTCATATTAACATTCTAGAAAAAGTTAGATTTTTACGCAATAACTATTTTGTCGGACAATTCATTTATGAATGTCAGATATCGTTTTGTCAGATTATGCTTGAAATTAGCCTGTTTATGTAATACCTTAATAAAAGTAATCGATCTTAAATAACAGGAGGGCGTATGAAACTGACCAGAGGCAAGGTAAAGATATTTAAGATAAAGAACCGAAAAGGTTATGCGGCGATTTACGCCAATAACCTTACGGAAGGCAGGACGGCGGAGCAGGCTTTTGCGAGAATGGAAAAAGCTGCGCGCCGGATAAATAAGTAAGTGGCATAGGAGAGTGATCGATGCGCGCAGGCGGGATGATATCGAAACCATTGGTTTTTATACATAATAAGTTGGCCGGCTGCACTGGCGGCGTTGTTAAGGATTTTTTAAAAAATACTTACCGGAACTATATCAAAAAAACCATCCGATGCTTTTCTCCGATGTTCGATTCAAGCATTATGCTGGCACTTACCTATAAATGCCAGTGCAGGTGTGAGCATTGCGGCTCAAATTTACACGAACGTCCGGGGTCTCAGGAATTGACATCGCCGGAGATATTTAGATTGATAGACGATTTTGAAAAGGCCGGCGGCTGGAGCATATATTTTTTTGGCGGCGAACCGCTTATCGTCCCGGAGCTATTTTCGTATATTGAATATGTAAAGCGAAAAAAGATGCTGGCAAAGTTAGATACAAACGGTTTTTTGCTAGACGAGAATATGGTGAAAAGATTGAAGGCGTCCGGGCTAAATTGTATCAGCGTAAGTATTGATAGCCCACGCGCTGCTTCCCATGATAAACTGAGAGGAATGCAGGGGCTTTTTGATAGGGCTATGAATGGTGTAAAGCTGTGTCTTGAACATGGCTTGGATTGTTATATAACAACTTATGCCACTAAAGAAAATATTGTCAACGGTGATCTGTCCGAACTGATAGGTATGGCTAAATCTATCGGAGTAAGGGTCCGTATTCTTTCTTCGATCTGCAGCGGAAGGTGGGCCGAGAGGCGGGATGTGGTATTGTCGGGACGAGAAATCGGAATGCTCAGAAAGCTGATCGAAAAAGATAAGGTGTTCTGGGAACATGAATCGGTTGATCGTGAATCCGCGCCGTTTCGCTGCGCTGCGCTTGAAAAAGATTTTTTCTATGTTTCGAGCTATGGTGATATCCAACCATGCTGTTACGTCCCTGCTGTTTTTGGCAATATCAGAGAACAGCCTTTTTATGAGGGCGTAAAAAAGATGCGCTCTTCCGGGATGTTCAGGAAGAATAGGCGGTTGAATGATTGTATGGCAAATAGCGTGGATGCTGGCGATGCTATGCAGGCGGACAAAAAGTGATGCCCCATTAGAAATTTGGGGTGAGGGTGCGTTGAAGTTTTACAATTTATTTAGGAGAGGAAATGGATAAAGTTACTACAGCAATAAGTCAGTTTTTCAGGTATGTGTATGGCGGAGTATTGGTTTTGATAATACTTACTTTATTGAAAATGCCGGGAATAGAGATGGTTTATTTGGATGGCGCCATCTTTTTTGCAGTCTCTCTGACATTGGGAGCTGCTATTTATATGGTATATAAAAATGTCATAAGTGAAGGCCTTATAGACGATAAAATACATTTTAAGATGCCTGGGCATTCCGATAAATGTGTTTTTACATATCTTGGGGAGCGCGGGGTCAGGGGGAGGCGGGAGCAGCTGGCGGCTTTCAGGGTTATACGAGACGACCTGTTTGGTGAAAAAGTTAGTTTGGTTTTTGAAAAACGTCAGGCAGAAATACATTTATTGTATTTAACAGCAGCGATTTTATTTTTTGCAGGATTGGGTTCATTGATATGCTTGTATGCACACATGGCGAAGCTCGGGATCTTTAGCATCTACAGCTATAAATCTAATATAGTATACGTCGGTATAGTAAGCTGCGTTCTTTGTTTGCTATCATATTGGGTTGGGATACGTAGTGATCTCAGTCTTTGTAGTGACGAAAAAACATACTTCAAAATTCTCGAAAGTAAGAATGAGTATAAAAAAGTTATTGACGGCGTAATAGAATCTATAAAGAAAGACGAAGACGAAAACAAGAATATCTTGGTAGGAGATGCTCTGCTGGGTGTTTGGAGCGAGCGAATACTGAAATAATGTAAAGCGTTACATGGAATCAAAGATATGAATACGGTGATATTTTATTTTTCTGCTACAGGAAACTCGCTGGAGGTTGCGCGCGATTTGGCGCGGGAGATGGGCGGGGCGGATCTTGTTTCCATGGTTAAGGCGTTAAAGGCCGGGGCAGGTTACCCGTATGGCCGAGTCGGAATGGTTTTCCCTGTATATATGTTCGGCCTCCCGCTTATAGTTGCGAAATTTCTTAAAAAAGTCAATATTGGGAATCCCGAGTATATTTTTACGGTTTCTACATCAGGAGGGCTGCCGGGCAGGTCTTTGATGCAGGCAAAAAAAATACTTAAAGGGCGCGGGATAAAACTGGATTGCGGTTTTAATGTGGTGATGCCCGGAAATTACACTCCTTTGTATGAAGGCGCCTCCAAGGATAAGCAAAAAGTTATATTTGAAAAAGAGAAAGCGCGCGTTAAAGAGATAGCGCAGATGGTTATCGGGGGTAGACGAGGAGTGTTTGAAGAGAAACCGTTTTTTATGAATACGGTATTGTATCATCTTTTATACCGCGGCGGCTCAGCTCAGATACCCGCTGCTGATAAAGGTTTCTGGCTTAATGAAAAATGCACAGGCTGCGGTTTTTGCGAAAAGGTGTGTCCTGTGTCAAACATATTAATGCGTGATGCTCGTCCAGTCTGGCTGCATCACTGCGAGCATTGCCTGGCATGCTTTCACTGGTGTCCCGCCGGAGCAATTGAATATAAAGGCCGGACTGCCGGCAAGAGGCGTTACCGCCATCCTGATATCAGCGCTGCCGACATCAGCGCTCAGAGGTAAAAATGACGGATAAAATTAAATTTACAGCTATTTTTATGAGCATCATCTTCTTGACTGCCTGGTGCTGTTATGCTGAAGAGAAAAAGGCGCAGGGCCTGGATATGGTTACAGATACGGCATCGGCGATCGTTAATAAATCGCTTGCTTTAGTTTCGGGAGACCTGAAGGTTGAAACAACTCTGGACACCGACAGGGTGAAAAACAAAGCTAATTATACGCGTAATGCCATCGGGCAGATGGTGCCCAGGTCTTCCGCAGTAAACCGGGAATGATCCGGACGGGGGTAAAATGAAACTAGTTTTCATGGCATTTATTTTGGTCGTGTTTGCAGCAGCAATAGTTCCGATCTCATGCTATGCCCAGAATATGTATGACAGTTCCGACGAGGATCTCAGGGTTTTTGACGGCAGGGTCGTCAATGTGAATCTGAGTCAATCCATCCTTACAGTTAAGGGTATCGTGCAGATAGATTTCCCTATTTCACCGGATACGTCGCTGCAGAGCGATATATATGATATAGAATTATCCGATATTGATGTTGGCGATTATGTGACAGTCCAATATTACCGCAGCGGTTCTGAAAGCCGCTCACCAATGAAGGTCCTGACCGTTACCGTAGAAAACAAGCCGGAAGATTAAAGAATGCCAAAACTTAGTAAGTTGGCGCTCTTAAGCCTGGTATCGGGAGTATTGAGTTTTCTGGTGTTTATTCTTTCCCCGATAGCGATAGTGTCAGGCCTGGCCGCGTTGTATATGATAGTCCGCTCAAAGGCATCTCTGAAAGGTAAGGCTCTTGCGGTTTGCGGTATATCAGCCGGTTTTGCGGCTATCGCATTTACTTGTTTTATGATGCTGGGTTACGGAACGCATTATAAGTCTTTCAGGGTGCCTACCGCATCAATGTCCCCGACGATAAAAGCTAAAGAACGTATGATAGTTGATCTTAAGGCGTATCGGGAAAAGGACCCTGCGCGAGGCGACATAGTTACCTATGAGCTTTTAAGCAATGGAAAGCGCAGACTTATGTGTAAGCGGATAGTTGGTCTGCCCGGAGAAGAAGTGGAGATACGGTCGGGCAGGATATTTATTAATGGAGTAATGACAGAAGTATCTGGGCTGCCCGCATCTGTTGTATATGTGAATGCGGGTAAATTTGGTAAGGCTGGGGAGTGCATCAAGGTTCCGGACTATTTTTACTATATGCTTGGGGATGACCCGCCTCAGAGTTATGATAGCAGGCAGCATGGTCCTGTCGACAGGCGGGATATAAATGGAAAATATGTGTTTGCATATAGATGGTTTGATAGTAAGATAAGATAAAGTAGTTTTGTATTTCAAGGTAAAATGTAATAAACAGGAGGGCTTATGAGCTATATCGTATTTTTTCTGGCTGTTGGCTTGATTATGATGTTTTTTTCAGGGATAAGGATAGTTCGGCCGACCCATCGCGGATTAATAGAAAGATTCGGTAAATACAATAGGTTCGCCGGTCCGGGTTTTCATTGGATTATTCCAATCGTAGAAAATATGTATCAAGTGAATATTACGGAACAGATGGTTGACGCAGAACCTCAGGAAATAATAACGAACGATAATTTGAACGCTAAAGTCGACGCGCAGGTCTATTTTAAGGTCAAAGCAGACGAAGATAACGTAAAGAAATCGCAGTACAGCGTTAATAACTATCTCTACCAGATCGTCAACCTGGCGAGGACTACGCTCAGAAATATAATCGGCACCCTGACCCTGAAGTCAGCCAACAGCGAAAGAGGCAAGATAAACGATGAACTTCATAAGACGTTGATGTCGGAGACTGCAAGCTGGGGGCTGGAGATAGTCAGGACCGAGCTGAAAGAGATCGATCCGCCTAAAGACGTGCAGGAGACGATGAATAAAGTCGTTAAGGCTGAGAATGAAAAGATCG
>JBAYMS010000065.1:0-6075 GCA_041663425.1 Candidatus Omnitrophota bacterium | reverse complement strand
TAGTAAAGAAGGCATGAAAATCTTGGACCGCATGGTAGAGAAAGCTTTCGCCTTGCGGTTTTTTTTATGTCAGTATTTATTATAATTTTTCCGAAAGGAGGTATTTACAAGTGCCAAAAGGAAAAGTAAAATGGTTCAATGATGCAAAGGGCTACGGCTTTATTACTCCTGAAGAGGGTAAGGATGTTTTCGTTCACCACAGCGCAATTCAGGGTGAAGGTTTTAAGACATTAAAAGAAGGCCAGGAAGTTCAGTTTGACATCACGCAGGGTCCCAAAGGGGAACAGGCGACAAACGTTGTCAAATTGTAACATTGATACGTAATGTAGGGCCCGGTGAATAACCGGGCCCTATTTTTTCGGTCAATGCCAATTTAAGGACGGCGATGAAAAAAATATTGTTGGTGCTTGCGCTTTTGGTATTATCCGGGACTTTATGCTATTCGCAGGATGGCGGAGAGCATAAAACGACAGAGGGCACCGTATCGTCCGTTGATTGGGTGGGTTCAGTTATAATAGTAAACGATATATCTATATCAGTTCCTTCGGGCATGAGTATCCGTAAGGGTGATGATACTATAGGCCTGGATGATGTTAATATAGGTGATCCGGTAGTGGTTACGTATTACACCGATTCCTCAGGCAATAACAGGGCGGTCAATGTATTGGTTCAGTACAACGGTGAATTCGCCGTTTAAATAGAGAGGATCAAAAAATGCCAAAGAAAAATATCAGGAAAACGAGACAGCGAGCGCTTCGCAGACAGAAACGTCGCCGAATCCGAAAATAGACATTGGTAGCTCCTACCAGTAAAATCATCTTTACATCTCGCCATAGTTTAAGTATAATAATTTTCTAATTTGGTTTTTAAAGTGGGCCTGTAGCTCAGTCTGGCAGAGCAGGAGACTCATAATCTCTTGGTCCAAGGTTCAAATCCTTGCGGGCCCACCAATACAAATTTAATATTCCTCCTCCAAAAGAATAGGAGAATCAGGTCGTATAAGATTGAATGCAAGATTGGGCAGCTAGCTCAGTTGGTTAGAGCGTTGCGTTCACATCGCAAAGGTCACAGGTTCGAGTCCTGTGCTGCCCACCAGCTTGAGTTATAGTTTTGGGACAAAGTTAAAACGCGTACTGGAAGGCTTCAATGGAAAACATAAAAGATCAGATTAAAATGTTGGTCGAATTGCAGGGGCTTGACACCCAGATTTTCAGGTTAGAAGATGAGCTGGCAGCTATACCTGAAACCATAAAAAATACAGAAGCCGAATTTAAAGCGAAGGATGCCGGCTTGAAAAAACTTGAAGATGAGCTCAAAGCGCTGCAGGTTAAGCGCAAAGAAAAAGAAGGCGACCTGGAAGCTAAAGAAGGGAATATAAAGAAATATCAGCAGCAGCTTAACCAGGTAAAGACAAACAAAGAATACAGCGCTCTCCAGGATGAGATAGGCAGGATAAGGGCGGATAATTCTATTATTGAAGAAGATATCCTTAGGATATTTGATGAAGTCGATGCCGAGAATAAAAGGATAGTGAAAGAGAAAGAGTTCCTGAAAGGCGAAGAAGCAAAGTTCGCTGAAGTGAAGAAAAAACTTTTAGATGAAGAAGGCTGTTTAAAAAAAGAACTCGATGCTATTAAGATGCAGCGCCAGACTCTTGCCGCAAAAGTTGACGCGAAAATACTGGCCAAGTATGACAGGATAATAAAATCGAAGGACGGTCTTGCCGTTGTGACCATTGCCAATGAAGCCTGCCAGGGGTGTTTCAGGATCCTGCCTCCGCAGGTCACCAATGAAATAAAGATGAATACCGGCATTGTTTGTTGCGATAACTGCGCAAGGATATTATATCTTGAAGAGTAAAACATTTTTTCTTTATGCTGACGGCGGGGCAAGAGGCAATCCAGGACCAGCCGGTATCGGCGCGGTAATTCTGGACTCAAAAAAGAAAAAAGTTAAAGAGGTTTATAAATATATCGGTGAGGCTACAAATAATAACGCAGAATACAATGCTCTGATATGCGTCCTTGAAGAAGCCAGTGCGATCGGTGCAGATGATATAATAGTAAATCTTGACAGTGAACTCGTTGTGAAGCAGCTTAATGGTGAATACAAAGTTAAGAGCGTTGACATAAAACCTCTTTTTGAAAAAGCTGTAGAAGCCCTCAGGAAATTCAAATCTTTCGAAATAAAACACATAGACCGCTCGGAAAATAAAGAAGCGGACAAGCTTGTGAATAAAGCAATAAATCTCGCAGGGCTTTTTAAAAAAATATAGTTTAGGTTAAGGTAGTCCCTCGCGTCTGGAGTTAGATAAGGGACGCTCGGGATTAAATCCTGAGTGAGATAACGGATTTAGCTGGCCGGGTGTTCGCCCTTTGCCGCGAGGCGATAGGGAGGAAAGTCCGGGCTCCGAAGAGTAGCGCAGCGGCTAACGGCCGCCCGCCGTAAGGTGAGGATAATCCCTCGGCGTCAGGAGTGAAAACGAATGGCGCTCGGGATGATCGCCTGACTGAAAAGACAGCGATCAGAGGACAGAGACGAGCCAAATTTTGCGAAAGCAGGATTTGGGTGAGACGACCAATCTCTGCGCGGAGCAAGACCAAATAGGTTCCGATCATGGAGCTGCTCGCTCCAACCGTAAACACATCGGTATCGGAACGGGTAAGGTCGCTTGAGCGTTGGAGTAATCCAATTGCCAGATAGATGAACATCCAAGACTGAACCCGGCTTACAGGCCAGCTTAAATAACAGGGCATCTTTAAAGATGCCCTGTTATTTTTTTTGTTTAATTTTGCCTTTTGCTCGACCTCGGTACTTAGCCTGCGAGTGGCTTAATAAACTTGACAACAAAATGGCCCTAGTGTATACTTTATCCATGTAGTGGTTTAAAGTGGTTTAAAATGGAGGAAGGCTAAAATGTTTTATGGTGAATATGAGCACACCATAGATAATAAGGGGAGATTGATCATTCCTTCCAAGTTCCGGGAATCGCTCAAAGAATATGATATAGAAAAATTCTATATTACCCGCGGACTGGATAAATGCCTTTTTCTATTTACGGAAAATGAATGGAAGACTCAGGAGTCGAAATTTAAATCCGTATCGTTCACCAAATCTGAATCAAGAAAATTCAACAGGCTCTATTTTTCCGGAGCCAGCGAGATCGAGTGCGACAAACAGGGCAGGATACTGGTACCGAAATATCTTAAAGATTACGCTTCCATAAAACGCGATGTGATGATTATAGGCGTGTCAAACAGGATAGAAGTCTGGGCGAAAGACGCCTGGTATGAGTACTATAACAGTTCCAAAGAGTCGTTCGAAGAGATAGCTGAGAAGTTGATGACTGAAGAGGGTTGAGCCTTTCGGCCCGGCTCAGGGCTTAATCCTGAGTGAGTCGAAAGATTGAAGGGGGTGGATGTTATGAGTCCCAGGCAGATGAGAGTATCTAAAGGTGAGCGTTACCATAACATGAGTATGGAGATTTTCATAGAAAGAATACGGAAGGCGCGCGCTCTCGGGTGTAATTTGTCATACCTTGGAATCGACAGCCAGAGTTTTAAAAGACCGATAACGAATCGTATAAGTACATTGATAGAAAAATAGTGAAGGATCTTTAGTTGTGCACCAGCCGGTGATGCTCGAAGAAGTAATTAGCTCTTTAAATCTGAAGCCTGGTTGTATTGTGCTTGACTGCACGGTTGGCGGCGGCGGACATTCGAAAGAAATATTAAAACGAATAACGCCGGGCGGGCGGCTTATAGGACTCGATGCCGATGAGACGGCCATAAAGACCGCTTCTGAAAATTTGAAAGAATTTGAAGGCAGCTTTAAGCTTATAAATGAGAACTTCAGGAATCTGGACAGAGCTCTTTCAAAAGAAAATATAAAAAGCCTTAACGCGATCCTTCTTGATGTGGGTGTTTCCTCTTTCCAGCTGGATCAAAAAGAAAGAGGATTCAGTATTAAAGAAGAGGCGCCGCTTGATATGAGAATGGACAGGCGGCTTGGGCTAAGCGCCTACGATATCATAAATAGATATAAAGAATCTGATCTTTCTGATATTATATATAAGTATGGCGAGGAGCGTTTTTCGAGGCGGATAGCCAGGAGGATAGTCGAAGAGCGCTCTAAGAAGCCGATAGTAACGACAACAGAGTTGGCGGCGATAGTGCGCCGGGCGATAGGCGGAGGGCAGAAGCATTCCAGGATAGATCCGGCTACGCGGACATTTCAGGCTGTGAGAATAGTGGTGAACGATGAGCTGGGAGCGCTTGAAGAAGGATTGAAGAAAGCGGTTTCCTGGCTTGATATAGGGGCGAGGATATCAGTAATAACATTTCATTCGCTCGAAGACAGAATAGTAAAAAATTTATTTAAAGGTTACGCGGGATTAGGCGTATTAAAAATTTTAACGAAAAAGCCGCTCGGCTCATCGCCGGAAGAGATAGCGGTAAACCCCAGGTCGCGGAGCGGCCGGTTGCGGGTAGCGGAAAGGATATAGTTTAAAATGGGGCTCTTTAAGTCAATGGCGGTTATAGCGGTAGTAACGCTGACTGGGCTTATTTATGTGCACCAGCAGGTAGAGTTAGTAAAGTTAAGTTATTCAATAGAAACAAAGGAGAAAGCACTCAAGGTTCTCCTTGACCACAAGGAGCGCCTGAATTATAATATTGACAACCTTGAAGCGCCGGCGCGATTAGAGAAGATACTGATGTCAAAGAATATAGATGTGGCATTTCCGGGCAAATACAATGTAGTGAAGGTAGCAAAAATGACATCAGGCAGCGTTGAAGATCATTTGCGCTCGAGCAGCCTGGATAAAAGGTTTAACCCATTGGGGATAGTCGATTTCCTTAGCCCAAGAGCAGAGGCTCAGGCAAGGGAGCGGTAATTTTATATAAGTATCGTTTTAAGGATCCTTAAAAATTCGTGCATAGCGGAACTTTTCGTACCCGGCAGATTGCCGTTTTTCTCTTCTTCTTTATCTCCCTGTCAATTCTCGCACTACGTCTATTTTATCTCCAGGTAATAAGACACAGCTTCTATTATAGATTAGCCAGTGAGCAGCATACTGTCTCCGTGGAAATACCGCCTATACGAGGAACCATGTTTGACAGGTCTATGCGTGTGCTGGCAGTGAACCTAAATAGTAATTCCGTATTTGTAAATGCCCGCGCAGTTAAGGGTAAAAAAGCTCTAGCAAAGACTCTCTCCCGAGTATTAAAACTAAAAGAATCCTATATCATGCAGAGGCTTTCCAGGGACAAAGCTTTCGTATGGATAAAGAGGAAAATAACGCCGCAGGAAGAGGAAGAATTAAAAAAACTTAAACTCGAAGGTGTCGCGGTCATAAAAGAGTCTAAGAGATTTTATCCTGATAAGTCGCTGGCAAGCCACGTTATGGGCACGGTAGATATTGATAATTTAGGCCTTGAAGGCCTGGAGCTTTATTATAATAAATACCTGAAAGGTGAGAGCGGCTGGCTTATATCGACGCAGGACGCCAAACGAAAACTTCTGGAATCTTATCAGTATGAATTTATCCCGCCAAAAAATGGTTTCAGTCTGGTCCTTACGATAGATGAAGTGATACAGAATATAGCTGAACGCGAGCTGCGCAAGATGTATGAGAAGTATAACGCTAAGGGCGCATCTATCGTTGTCATGGATCCTAAAACGGGCGATATTCTCGCGCTCGCGAATTTTCCGAATTTCGATCTGAATGATCCGGGCAAACGCGCTCCGGACGCTGTGAGAGATAGGGCTATAAATGATTTTTTTGAGCCGGGCAGCGTATTTAAAATAGTCGCGGCGAGCGGTCTTCTTGAGGAAAAGCTGGTCACATTAAATACTAAGTTTGATTGTGAGAACGGCCAGTGGAAGATAGGGCGGAGGATATTGCATGATCATACGCCTCACGGGACTCTTACTTTTAAAGAAGTGATAGAATGCTCCAGCAATATAGGGACGGTGAAGGCTGCAAGTCTTCTTGGACCTGCCCGTATGTTTAAATACATTGAAGCCTTTGGTTTTCGTGAAAAGACAGGGATAGACCTGCCCGGAGAAGTCGCT
>JBAYMS010000064.1:0-6643 GCA_041663425.1 Candidatus Omnitrophota bacterium | reverse complement strand
TGCCTGTCGCCTAGATTCGATCCGATGCCTATGTAGCAGGTCTTCATCTTAGGCCAGTTTATCCTTTATCCGTTTCAGGGCTTCTTTAATTCTTTTTTTATCCACCGTAAGCGCAAATCTTATATACCCTTCGCCGTTTTCCCCAAAACCATTACCGGGGGTTGCGACTATATCGCATTTCTCAAGAAGCTCTTTCGCAAATGCGGCCGAGGTGTATCTGGACGGCACATGTGTCCATACATAGAACGTAGCTTTCGGCTTTTCTACTTTCCAGCCAAGGGACTGCAAGCCATCGACAAGCACATTCCGTCGTTCTTCGTAAATTTTAAGGACCGAACGCATATGCTTATCGTAATTTTTTAAAGCTGCAACTCCGGCCCATTGAATAGCAAAGAACGCCCCGGAATCTATATTGGATTTGACCTTCGCAAGACCGGCCACTATGTCTTTATTGCCCGCCGCGAATCCTAACCGCCATCCGGTCATATTGAATGTTTTCGAAAGAGAATGGAACTCAATGGCCACATCTTTGGCGCCATCCACTTCAAATATGCTCGGAGACTTGTATCCGTCGTATCCCATCTCGGAATAAGCCGCATCCTGGCACACTATTATGTTATGTTTTTTAGCAAATTCGACAACGCTCTCAAAAAACTTTTTATCACAAACGGCTGAAGTGGGATTGTTGGGATAATTCACGAACATCATACGGACCTTATGCAGCTGGGCGTGATTTATCGCCTTCAGGTCAGGCAGGAAATGGTTTTCTGCCTTCAAAGGCATCGGCATTATCTCACCGCCGGCAAACCATGTACCCGACTTATAAGGCGGGTAACAGGGATCTGGCACCAGAACATAGTCGCCGGGATTTACAAAAGCCAGCGGTATGTGCGCGATACCTTCTTTGGAACCTATAAGCGGGTATATCTCTGTGTCGGGATCCAGACTTACACCGTAACGATTCTTAAACCATCTGGCGCACTCATTCCTGAATTCCGGTAAACCCTGGTCCAGGGGATAGCGATGATTTTTCGGATCGCGCGCGGCCTTACTTAGCGCATCGATTATAAATCGCGGTGTCGGGATATCGGGATCACCTATACCCAGATCTATAATATCCCTTCCTTCTTCGCGAGCTTTTTTCTTGGCTTTATCTATCTCTACAAATAAATACGGCGGCAGTTTTTTCAGTCTATCCGATCTTTCAATCTTTATCATTTCTCTCCTCGCCTAAAATTTAAAAAACATCTTAATTTGCAACTATTCGTTTATTATACGCTTCTATATTCCTGTCGATCGAATCAATTATCTGCGGCGGAGCATTATGAGCGACATACAAACTCCTGATACTTTCAAGCGCCGCTATCTCTGAGGCCATCGCCGCATGAGTATTGTTCCTTATACTAAGGACATCTTTCTTTAAGGTGGCTTCATTAGCCTTAAGCCTGTACATATATGCCTTTACTACGTTTTCGTGATATTCTTTGAATTC
Organism: Candidatus Omnitrophota bacterium; assembly: GCA_041663425.1. Lineage (GTDB taxonomy): Bacteria > Omnitrophota > Gorgyraeia > 2-01-FULL-45-10 > 2-01-FULL-45-10 > FEN-1322. The sequence goes on along the minus strand of JBAYMS010000064.1, from coordinate 5,151 downwards.
CACAGGAGATTCAAGCGCCTTGAGAAGATCAACTATAGAGGACAGCTTCTTCGTCGTATCCACCAGGATCTTTTCCCCGAGCTCGTTATCACTCTTTTTTATAGCCTCCTGCAGTTGGGAATTCTGCACGTTGGCCAGCTTCTTGCTCATATTCATGAGCGACTCCACCCTATCCAGGTAATCCTGCTGGGAGGTGATCCACTCACGCCATTTTGAAACGTCACCCTCTCCGGCATAAATGTATGAAGCCGAAAATATAACAAAGAACGTTGCTATACATAATAACTTTTTCGTCATAAATACTACAGCCCCAGGACTTCCTTCATGCTATAAAGTCCGTTCTTCTTACCAGCTACAAACTTAGCTGCCTGGAGAGCACCCTTAACAAATATATCCCTGGTCTTAGCGCTGTGCGTGATCTCGATCATATCTACATTTGACTCAAAAGTAACAGTATGCTCTCCTACGGTCTCACCTTCCCGGACAGACTCGATCGGCACATCCGCATCTCCTCTCGATTCTTTGATTACGCGCGCTATCTCTTTAGCTGTTCCGCTGGGCGCATCCTTCTTGTGTATATGATGGGCTTCAACTATCTCTATATTATAATCCTGCCCCAGAACTTTAGCCGCATCCCTGACCAGCTTAAATAATAAATTTACACCTATAGACATGTTCGGTGAAAATACTACCGGTATATTTTTTGCAGCCGCTTCGACTTTGTCCTTCTCTGCGTCGGACAAACCGGTAGTTCCGATGACCATAGCCTTTTTATGTTTTTCACAAAGCGCAAGATGCTCCATCGTAGCCTGAGGAGTGGTGAATTCTATAAGGCATTCTGTAGATTCGATAAATTGCTCGGGATTTTCCTCTATAGCATCGAAAGCTCCGCACACTCTTAAGTCTGTATCCTCTTTGGCGAGCTCCACTATCCTCGAGCCCATCTTCCCGCTGGAACCGCTAACGCATATTTTAATCATTTTATCCTTCCTTAATTTTTTTATATAAGTTCGTAATCCTTCAAAGCCTTTACAAGTTTCTCTTTATTCTCCGGAAGCATATCGCACAGAGGCAGCCTCATATCAGGAGCGCACAATTTCATCAAACCCATCGCTGTCTTAACCGGTATGGGATTCGTCTCAACGAACATCGCTTTAACAAGCGGAAGCATCTTATAGTAAAGTTCGCGGGCTTTCTTGAGGTTGCCGGCATCAAACGCAGCGCACATATCCGCAACATCGCGCGGAATGATATTTGCAACTACCGATATTACCCCAACACCTCCTATGGACATAACAGGCAGAGTAAGCGTATCGTCGCCCGATATCAACAAAAAGTCTTTCGGGCAAACCTTCACTATGCGCGCCATCTGTTCCAACGACCCGCTTGCTTCTTTCACCCCGATTATATTTTTAACCTCTGCAAGCTTAGCGAATGTGTCAGGCTCTACATTAACCCCGGTACGTGAAGCTATATTATAAAGAATGACCGGCATATCAACCGCTTCCGCTATTGCCTTAAAATGAAGATACAGCCCCTTTTGAGTCGGACGATTATAGTAAGGATTTACCTGAAGCGACGCAGCCGCACCAGCCTTCTTGGCATGCTTAGTAAGAGCTATCGCCTCTTCCGTCGAATTGGATCCTGTGCCGGCTATTACCGGGACGCGTCCTTTTGCAAATTCTATGGTAAGCTCTATCACCCTATCGTGCTCTTCATAATTAAGAGTTGCCGATTCTCCGGTAGTCCCGCAAGGAACAAGAGCCGACGTCCCGTTCTTTATCTGAAACTCGACCAGATCCTTCAGGGTATTCTCGTCGATCTTGCCGTTCTTGAAAGGTGTAGCCAATGCAACCATCGATCCTTTAAATATCATTTGTCTCTCCTTCGTAAACTAACCGTGCTTTTCCTTCGAGATAAACATTACGGAAGTTCCCGTCGATCATTTCGAAATATACCTTAACTTTTTCACCACCATGCGTTTCGACAGTAACCGGAGACTTCATATTCTCCGTCTCTGCAGATATTATGGCGCTGGCAACGGCTCCGGTCCCGCAGGCCAATGTCTCATCCTCAACACCGCGTTCATAAGTCCTGATCTTTATTGTATTTTTATTTACGATCTTTACGAAATCGGCGTTCGTTCCTTCGGGCGCAAATTCACCGTGATTACGCATGTGCGAGCCCAGATTTTTGACATCTATAGTATCAAGTTCATCCGTAAAATGAATGGCATGCGGAACGCCTGTGTTAGCGAAGCTTACCTTATAAGGGCATTTATTTATCATGAGACAGAAATTCCATTTTATGTCCTTAGGATCGGTTAGTTTCACCTTTACCATATTGCTTTTAACATTTGCGTCGAGCTTCCCAGCAAGAGTCTCAATGGTCATATTGCTCTTTGCTATCTTTTTAACTGCTGCGTAAAGCGCTATACACCTAGATCCGTTGCCGCACATCTCAGCTTCACTGCCATCTGAATTAATTATACGCATCCTGAAATCGGCTTTCTTAGAAGGTTCGACCAGCAGGACGCCATCCGCACCCACCCCTCTCTTGCGGTCACATAATATTTTCGCAAAAGAAGAAATGTCTTTTTCCGCAATAACGCGTTTCCTGTTATCTACTATTATAAAATCGTTGCCGGTAGCAACGGCTTTCGTAAATTTTATTGTTTTCATTACATCACACCTTATGTTTAATATTTACCTTAACACCTTCGGTATCATCTCACCGCGCACCAGATCTTTATGCATCTCCGGCTTGCGGATAACGTAAAATTTATTGCCGACTACCATAACCTCTGCGCCACGCGGCCGTGAATTATAGTTACTCGCCATCGCAAAACCATAAGCCCCTGCCGCCATTACAGCTACAAGGCTGCCCGACGGCATGTGCGGCAGATATCTGTCCTTGCCGAGGAAATCCCCAGACTCGCAGATCGGTCCTACCACGTCCACCTTTTCCGCAGTCTCTGACGTATCTTGGGCAACGCGCACAGGCACTATCTTGTGGTATGCCTCATAAAGACTGGGCCTAATCAGGTCGCTCATTCCGCTATCGACTATGATAAACGTCTTGCGCGGCGTCCTCTTCGTGTAAAGAACCTTCGTGACCAGCACCCCGCTATTCCCTGAAATAAATCTGCCTGGCTCCAGTATTATCTTAAGCTTCGACTTCTTAAGGAGCGGCATGATCGACTTGGCAAAACTCTTGGCCGTTTGCGGATTTTCGATCGAATATACTATGCCAAGCCCGCCGCCAATATTAAAATATTCGACATCGATCTTGTATTCTTTTAAGAATTCTAGGACCTTCTTTATCGCTTCGGTAAAAGGCTCTGCATTTAAGATCTGCGAACCTATATGTATCTGGACTCCGCATATATTAAGATGCGGATATTTCCATCTCGAATTAAATATCTTATGGACCGTTTCAAAATCAAGCCCGAATTTGCTCTCACCTTTTCCTGTGGCTATATACTTATGCGTTTTCGGTATAACGTCAGGATTTATCCTTATGGCGATATTTACTTTCTTTTTCAGCTTTGCCGCCGCCTTCTCGATCTCGCCCAGCTCCTCCTCAGACTCTACATCAAAGAACAATATGCCGAATTTTATAGCCTCTTCTATCTCATCCCGCTTCTTACCCACGCCAGCATAAACCACTTTCTTGGGATTAACCCCTGCCAGCTTCGCCCTGTAAAGCTCACCGCCTGAGACTATATCCAATCCGGCGCCGTTCTTTACGAGCGCGCGCAGCACCGCTATGTTAGAATTGGATTTTACAGAGAAACATATTAGTGGCTTTATCGCTGAAAACGCGGCACGGATCTTCTTGTAATGATCTATTAAAGTTCCATAGCTATAAAGATAAAATGGGGTCGGAACTTCGGCTGCTATATCCGAAACTTTTATGTTTTCACAATAGAGCTCATTATTTTTAAACGTAAATTTATGCATAATTCGCGACCGCTATCCTCTCTTTATAGACTTTTTTGATTCAACTGAAACCTTAGGGTTCAGTAATTTAACTATATCCGATTTTTTAAATTTACTGGAAAATTTTTCAAGCTCACGATCCGTCATACTCTTCACTTCAATGGAATTATCCAGGGAGTATCTGATAAGCTTCCCGACAACGGTATGCGCGTTCTTAAAAGGCATACCTTTGCCTACAAGATAATATACCAGGTCAGTAGCATACAGGGATTCGTCTTCCAGATGTTCCTCTATCGTAGCTTTATTAAATCTAAGCCCTTTTACAAGACCGCTCAACACCGCAAGTTCACCTGCCACTATCTCAATAGAGTTAAAGAGCGGTTCCTTATCAAGCTGCATATCGCGATTATAAGTGAGCGGCAGGCCCTTCATCATTGTAAGCACACTTACAAGGTTCCCGTATAGGCGTCCGGTATATCCGCGTATAAGCTCAAGCACATCCGGATTTTTCTTCTGCGGCATAAGAGAACTGCCGGTGCAGAAAGCATCGTCCAGATCAACAAAACCGAACTCTTTGGACGACCATAGAATAAGATCCTCCGACAGTCTGGAAAGATGCATGCCTATCATAGCGGCAGCACTTAAAGCCTCCACAACAAAATCCCTGTCACTGACAGAATCCAGAGAATTTACCGTCGGGCATAGCTTATAGGACTCTCCGGGGCATTTTTTTCCTTTAATATATCCGGATATATCGATTTTATATTTTGTCGAATCTACAGGTGTCCCGGCGAGAGCGCCTGCGCCCATCGTCAGCTCTATATTCTTAGCCGCAACCCACACACGGTCATAATCACGTTTGAGCATCTCGCCATATGCCATCAAATGATCCATCAGATAAACCGGCTGGGCATGCTGCATATGTGTAAAACCTGGGATAATAACGTCGCTGTTCTTTGTTGCGGTCTCACACAGCGCGATATCAAGCTCGGCGATCGCCTCCTGCATTTTCATAAGCTCTGCCTTGCAGTACATCTTTGTAGCAAACGCTACCTGGTCGTTTCGCGAACGGGCAGTGTGAAGCTTCATCACCAGATCGCCGATTTCCTGCTGAAGCTTATTCTGTATATCAGTGTGTATGTCCTCGCATGAACAGTCCGGCTTAAACACACCTGCTTCAACCTCTCCCAGTATAGCCTTAAGCCCTTTC
>JBAYMS010000063.1:0-7253 GCA_041663425.1 Candidatus Omnitrophota bacterium | reverse complement strand
GTTTAAAGCGGACTCCGGCACTGGCAGGGACATTGTTATAAATGAAGATGATATAGAGAATCTTAAACGTTCTAAAGGGGCTATATATAGTGCTATAATAGCCCTATTAGCTAAGGTTGAAAAAGATATAAAGGAAGTTAAAAAGATATATATAGCAGGCGGATTCGGTAATTACCTGAATATCGAGAACTCAATATCAATAGGGCTTTTGCCGGATGTAGGGCGTGACGTTTATGAATTTGTCGGCAATTCATCACTTGCCGGAGCCAGGATGTCGCTTCTTTCGGTAGAGGCGCTGGCAAAGACGAACGAGATATATAAAAATATTACCTATGTTGATTTGAGCGCTGAGCCGACATATATGGATGAATATATAGCGTCGCTATTTTTTCCGCATACAAATCTGTGGAGGTTTCCATCGGTACGATCATAGCGGTAAATGGCAAGGGCGGCACCGGGAAATCGTCGATAGCAGCTCTTCTGGTCAGGCATATCATTAAGAATAAGGCAGGATCTGTGCTTGCGATAGACGCAGATCCAAATTCATGCCTTGCCGATAATCTGGGTGTTGTTAAGCCCGGGACGATAGTAGGCATTTGCGAGGAGATATCAAAAAATCTATCCAAGATACCGGCTGGTGTCACGAAGGATCGTTTTATAGAGATGCGGGTCCAGGAAGCGGTAAGTGAGGAGAGCGGGTTTGATCTGCTGGTTATGGGCAGGCCTGAAGGGCCAGGATGTTATTGTTACGTAAATAATCTCCTTCGCGGCATTATAGGAAATATCACAAAGAGCTACGATTTTGTTATAATAGACAACGCTGCCGGAATGGAGCATATATCGCGCAGAACGACAGGTGAGATGAGCAAGCTGCTCGTTATAAGCGACTACTCTATTCCCGGAGTGAGGTCGGCGGGCAGGATATATGGCCTTGCCAAAGAACTTAGTATCAAAATAAATGGTGCGTATCTTGTTATAAATAAGGTCTCGGGCCCGCTTGCTCCGCTGACCGGCGAGATTGCGGCAACGGGTCTCGAAGTGGCAGGGACTATCCCGTATGATGAAGAGATGGTTGACTGGAACGTTTCAAATAGGCCGATATTTGAATTTCAGGACGAGACTATTGAAAATGATGTCGGAGACATATTCGATAATATAATGGAGTGATCTGATGGCTATAGAGTTGGTAAAAGAGAGATATGCGAGCCCTATAAATACGCTTGAGATAGGGATCGGGGGCAAGGCCGTAAAGATAGGCGGACAGACGACATTGCCTTTTCTTTTCGACGAAGGCGCTATGTCTAATCCACCCGTCATTGCGCTCGAGATGCTGGACTGCGAGCCTTCTGACTGGGCTGATTCGCTCAGATCCCGTTATGGTGATTGCGTAAAAGACCCTGTGAAATGGGCGGATAAATGTGTTAAGGAATTCGGCTCGAAGATTTTGTGTGTTAGGTTGCAGAGCACGCATCCCGATTACGGCTCAAAAAAAGCGGAGCAGGTTATACCTGTGTTGAGATCGATAATTAAAAATACGGGAGTTCCTCTCGTTATAGTCGGAGGCGGGGATGATGAAAGAGACAACGAAGTCCTGCCCAAGGTCAGCCAGGCGCTCAAGGGTGAAAACTGTCTTTTTGGGATAGCGACACAGAATAATTATAAAACTCTTACTGCTACATGTCTGGCGGACGGCCATTCCATTATCGCTGAATCGCCGATAGATATCAATATTGCAAAGCAGACAAATATACTGATAAGCGATATGGGTTTTGACTCTTCGAGAATAGCGATGCATCCGACTACGACATCTTTAGGTTATGGCATGGAATATGTCTATTCGATAATGGAACGGGGACGATTGGCAGCATTTATGGGCGATAAGATGCTGGCGATGCCGTTTATCCTTTTTGTCGGTGCAGAAGCCTGGAAAACCAAAGAGGCCAAAGATTTCTCCGCTGTCCAGGGTATAGGATGGGAATTGGCCACGGCTGTGTCGATGCTCCAATCCGGAGCGGACCTTCTTGTTATGAGGCATCCGGAAGCGGTTGAGGCGGTTGGGAAATATATAAAAAATGCTATGGGGGAAAAATGATAGTCATAGGTGAACTGATCAATGGTATGTATAAAGATGTGGGCAAGGCCATAATGAACAAAGAAGCTGATGTCATACAGCATCTTGCCGTCGACCAGATGAAGTCCGGTGCGACAGCGCTTGATGTTAATGTCGGACCTTATTCCAGAGATCCTGTGGGCGATATGAAATGGCTTGTTGAAACTATCCAGAGCGTTGCCCAGGTTCCTCTCTCTCTTGACTCAACCAGGATAGATGTCATCGAGGCAGGGTTGAAGCTTGCCTCGAAACGCGCGATCATAAATTCCACCAGTGCTGATGATGACAGGATGCAGGCGATATTTTTACTTGCGAAAAAATATAATACGCAGGTTGTTGGGTTGGCAATGGATAAGACTGGGGTGCCTAACAATAAAGAGATGAGGCTTGAGCTCGCTGCTACGATTGTAGCAAAGGCTATAGAGTTTGATATAAGCACTGGAGATCTTTTTCTCGATCCGGTCGTCCTGCCGATAAATGTGGCACAGGCGCAGGGACGTGAAGCGCTGGAGTCTATCCGGGAATTCAGGTTATTGTGCGATCCTTCGCCGAACACTATCATAGGGCTGTCCAACATATCGCAGGGAACTAAATTCCGTTCGCTTGTAAATCGGACTTTCATTGCTATGGCGATAGCTAATGGACTTACCTCTGCGATACTCGATCCGCTCGATAAAGAGCTGATGGATTCTATGATATCGGCCGAGATGCTCCTTAATAAGGCGATATATTGCGATTCGTTTCTTGAAGCTTACAGAAAAAAATAGGTGATAATATGACTCAACTGATAAAGGTGCTGACGGCTGTAATGGTTTCGGTATTTCTCACTGCAGGTCCGGATATGGTGTTTGCGGATGACGCACTGTCATATGAGCAGTTAAGTCCTAATGGTAAGTATGTATTTGTTATGCTGACGAAGGGCCCTGCCAAACTTGGACGGGTTGATACGCTGAAATCGAAATACGAATGCTCCGGTTTGTACAAAGCCAATAATTCTCTGAAGCCTTTATGGAGAGTGAACTGGTATTCTCCCACTGTTCATGTATCGTCGGATGGTGCGCATCTTGTGCGAGTGGGCAGAGCCAAAGTTGAGGCAATGAACGGCAAGCCGGATATGGCACAGCTTGCCCTGGCATTTTATAAAAATGGCAAACTGCTAAAAAGATACCTTATAGGTAATGTGATATCCGCGCCGTCTAAACTTGTAAAATGGGGCACAGGTTTCCGGTGGCAGAAAAGGATAGCATTTGATGATGAGTCGGGAAAACTTAGCGTTACTCTTGTGACGGGACAGACTAAGGTTTTCAACATAAAAAGCGGCCTTATAATACCGGATAAATCCGCAGCCAATAAGAGGAGATAATATGATAGAACGTAAGAAAATAACTATTACAGATCTGCAGAATAAGAAACGTGAACAGAAAAAGATAACAATGCTCACGGCTTATGACTATCCTATGGCCAGGCTTGTAGATGATGCAGGTATAGATTCGATACTTGTGGGTGATTCTTTAGGGATGGTCGTGCTCGGTTATGAGTCTACGGTGCCCGTAACGATGGACGAGATGATCCATCATGCGAAGGCAGTCCGTCGAGGCACCAAGTATGCTTTTCTGATCGGTGATATGCCTTTCATGTCATATCAGGTGTCGAAGGAAGAGGCCGTTAGGAACGCGGGGCGGTTCATGAAGGAAGCCGGCTGTGATGCCGTGAAGTTAGAAGGCGGTGAGGAAGTTTTAGATGCCACGATCGCTATCGTGAATGCAGGGATACCTGTCCTGGGTCATCTAGGCCTTACTCCGCAGACAGTTTCTAAGCTGGGCGGGTTTAAGATACAGGGTAAGACCGCTGAGGCGGCGAAGAGTCTGATCGATCAGGCTATAAAGCTTGAGAGGGCCGGCTGCTTCGGGATAGTGCTTGAGTGCGTGCCTGACATGGTGGCAAAACTAATGGCAGAAAAACTTACCATACCTATTATAGGTATAGGTGCCGGCAAATATTGCGATGGACAGGTGCTCGTTGTCAATGACATGGTAGGATTGTTTGACAGATTTGTCCCGAAGTTCGTGAAGCAGTATGTGAAGCTATCGCATTCCATTCTGGAAGGATTAAAAAAATACAAAGAAGAAGTGGAACGGGGCACATTCCCTTCGTCTGATCATATATTCACAATAAAAGAAGAAGAGCTTAAGAGGCTTAAGAAGATATAGGAGATGCTATGAAGATAGCGATCGTCGGGCCGGGTGCTATGGGATGCCTGCTGGCGGGGTCATTAAGGAGCAGGATCAAAGAAGATATCTGGATGTACGATTATTCGAAAGACCGCGCAGCGCGCATAAAAGAAAACGGTATTAAGATAGAGGGTGCGAGCGGCGGTCATCAGATAAAGGTGAATATCTCTGCCGATCCGAAAGAGATCGGTGTGTGTGATTTTGTATTCATGTGCGTAAAGAGCTATTCAACAGAGGACGCATGCAAGGATATTAAAGATCTTGTGGGCGAGAATACATTTATAGTCACTCTCCAGAATGGTATTGGCAATATCCAGATACTTAATGACTATTTTGGCCCTGAAAAGATAATAGCCGGTGTAACCAATCACGGGGCTACTTTATTAGGCACAGGCCATGTTAAGCATGCCGGCAAAGGTGACACAATTATCGGCAAGTCAGATGGTAAGCTTTCGGGTACGCTCAAAGAGGTTTCATATGTTTTAAATAAAGCCGGGTTTGACACGAAAATTTCTAAAGATATAGATTCTATTATCTGGGGCAAGCTAATTATAAATGTAGGCATAAATGCGCTTACCGCCATAACGCGTCTTCATAATGGAATGCTCGTTGAGCATGAGGAATCGCGCTCTTTAATGCGCTCGGCCGTTCAGGAGTCGGTGAAGGTGGTTAAACGAAAACGCATAAAACTTACGTATGATGACCCGATACAGAAAGCGGAGTCAGTTGCAAAAGCAACCTGCGCCAATGTTTCGAGTATGCTGCAGGATGTCATTAACAAAAAGAGGACGGAGATAGATTTTATTAACGGTGCGATCGTCAGACAGGGCAAGGCGCTCGGAATAGCTACGCCTGTAAACGAGGTGCTGACGAATCTAGTCAAGACAATAGAGGCAAGTTACGATAAGGCGGTAAAATAGATTATGCTTATAATAGGTGAGAGGATAAATTCCACAAAAGAAAAAGTTAAAACGGCGATAGATGATAAAGATATTGCTTTCATAGCCAATTCCGCACGATCCCAGACGGAAGCTGGCGCTGACTATATCGATGTTAACTGCGCTGTTACAAGCGGCAGTGAGCTGAATAATATGGACTGGATCTTAAGTGTTATCCAGAGCGAATTAAAAGATGCCAATATATGCATCGATAGCCCGAATTATCTGGCTATAGAAGCGGCGCTCAGGGCATATCATTCCAATGGCAGTCTTATGATAAATTCGATAAGCGGGGACGAGGCCAGGATAAGGTCGATACTGCCGCTTGCTATGAAATACAATACGAAACTTATAGCTTTAACTATGGATGAGAAGGGTATGCCGAATACGGCACAGGAAAGATTTGAGTCTGCCAGAAAAATATACGAACGCGTCAAGAGGGATGGATTCGATGTCGCGAATCTATATTTCGATCCTCTCATACGGCCTATAGCGACCGAGCCTGATCAGGCGGTGGAGTTTTTGAAGTCTATACCGCTTATAAAGAATCTGGATGGGGCGAAGACCATTTGCGGGTTATCAAATGTATCATTCGGATTGCCTAGCCGGCGATTTATGAACGGCACGTTCCTTACGATGGCGATCCACTCCGGCCTTGATGCGGCGATACTTGATCCTCTCGATAATCACATCATTTCCAGTCTAAGAGCCTCGCAGGCGCTTCTTGCCCGCGATGAATATTGCGCCGGATACATCCGCGCATTCCGTGAAGGTAAATTAATTTAAATATGGCGAAGAAAATATTTATAGCAGCGACCCAGCAGAATGACGGCAAGACGACCGTCTCTTTAGGCCTTATAGCCGCGTTCAAGAAACGTTTTGAACGTATCGGATTTATAAAACCTATAGGGCAGCGTTACCTTATGGAGCAGGGGTATAAAGTAGACGAGGATTCCGTCCTGATCGAGAAGGTTTTTGGCATAAGATGCAACATTAAGGACATGTCGCCCGTTGCTATAGATAAAGGTTTTACGGAACGATTTATTGAAAAAGGTGCGGATGAAGATTATGCGAAACTTATAAAGGATTCCTACGACAAAGTTGCAAAGGATAATGACCTGGTTATCATAGAGGGGACAGGGCATGCAGGCGTTGGGAGTGTATTTAATCTTTCAAATGCTACGGTTGCAAGCCTCCTCGATGCGAATGTTATATTGATCTCTTCGGGTGGTGTGGGCAAGCCCATAGATGAAGTTATGCTCAATAAAGCTCTTCTCGATCGCGAGGGCGTCCGGCTTGCCGGCGTTATAGTTAATAAAGTCCTGCCTGAGAAATACGATAAGATATCCCGCATTGTAAAGAAAGGGCTTGAACAGAAAAATCTCGAAGTGTTTGGTATCCTTCCCCATCAGAAGATCCTGGATATACCTACTATGCGCGAGATACAGGAAGAGTTGAAGGTCGATATAATGTTCCCCGGGGGAAGTATGGATGGTCCGGTAGAAAATGTCCTTATTGGTGCGATGAACGTAAAAGATGCGGTGCAGTTTCTGCAGAACAATTCACTGATGATAATACCCGGCGACCGGGATGATATGATCGAGGCCGTCTGCCGCATCAATTCAGGTAAGGTCAAAAAAGGCTGCAGCGTGTCCGGAGTTATTTTAAGCGGCGGGCTTGCACCTAAAAAGAACAGCCTTGAGCGCCTTAACAAATCAAAGATCCCCGTCCTTACAACGAAAGAAGACACATATAGCATTGCATCGCGCGTTAACTCAATGATAGTGAAGCTGAAACCGCAGGATACGGGGAAAATAAAAATAATAGTCGATATGGTTGAAAAATATGTCGACGTAGATAAAGTGATAGCGAATCTGAAATGACAAATAAAAAACTTTACATATTAGCGGCAGCTTGTTTAATGACTCTGTTTGCAGTGCATGCAGTAAATGGCGCTGAAAAAGCTGCGAATAT
>JBAYMS010000062.1:0-7305 GCA_041663425.1 Candidatus Omnitrophota bacterium | reverse complement strand
GACGCATTACGTCAAGCACTTCAAAGACGGCAAAGTCCAAGATATACTAAAAAGCAATAAATATCCAAATGTTACTGTTATAGCAAAAACAACAGGACTAAAAAAAGCAGGCGCTGTAAATGCAGGCCTTAATATTGCAAAATATAAATACATATGCGCAATTGACGCCGATACTCTACTGGAGCCGGATGCGCTTCTTAAGATAATGGCTCAGATAGAAAAAGACCCTGAGAATATTATAGGTATGGGTAGTTACTTCGGACTTATAAATGGTTTCAAAATAAAAGATGGTAGGATCGTCGACCACAGTTTTTCATACAGGCCGATCCTCGCTTATCAAAACCTGGAATACATACGTTCGTTTTTCGGTAATCGTATCGCCTGGAGTAAATTCAATGCTACACCAAATGTCGCCGGAGGCTTTGGCGTATGGCGCCGCGATATTCTATATGAGATAGGTGGCTACTCAGCCGATTTTACATGCGAAGACATAGAGATTACTTTCAGGATACACGATTATATGACAAAAAAGAAAGATAAAAAATACAAAATACTTACTATGCCTTATTATGCAGGGTGGACCGAAGGCCCGGGCAACATAAAGTCGCTCGTATCACAACGTGACCGCTGGCAAAGAGTTACAAATGAAACCGTCTGGGCCTATAAGCATATGCTTTTTAATCCAAAATACAAATGGCTAGGGCTATTTACCATGCCATATTTTTTAATATACGAAGTATTCGGAGTATTTGTCGAATTTACAAGCCTATTATTTGTAGGAGTAGGTTGGGCGCTTGGAGTTTTTAGCGTAAATATATTCCTGGCATACTTTGCCCTGATGCTGTTGTCTCAGGCGCTGATATCGGCCATGTCTCTTTTTGCATTTACGCGAGATCAGAAAGTATTCAGGTTGAAATATATAGCCTATCTGCTGTTTTTGAGTATAATAGAAATGTTTTGGTATAGATGGATAATCTCGTTTGCAAAATTACTCGGGACTATAAGATCGCTTCTCAACCAGCGAGCGTATGACCAATATGTACGTGAAAAAAGAATCAAAGCTTTATAAAAAAAAGGGGTGAGGATGAATACTAAAAAATTTTTATTAAAAGAATCTGACATGCCGAAACAATGGTACAACATAGCCGCCGACCTGCCCTCACCAATGCAGCCGCCTATGGGGCCCGACGGTAATCCCGTAAAGCCCGAGATGTTGTCACCGATATTCCCCGAAAATCTCATCGAGCAGGAGATGAGTCGGGAGCGCTGGATAGACATACCATCTGAAATATTAGACCTGCTGCGCATCTGGAGGCCGACACCGCTTGTCAGAGCTACAAGATTGGAAGAATATTTAAAGACACCCGCAAAAATTTACTATAAAGATGAAAGCGTAAGCCCGGCAGGAAGCCACAAACCTAATTCTGCCGTTCCGCAAGCCTGGTATAACAAACAGTTCGGAATAAAAAAGCTTACCACCGAAACCGGCGCTGGGCAATGGGGATGCGCACTTGCTTTTGCGACTAAGCTGATAGGACTTGAATGCAAGGTCTTTATGGTCAGGATAAGCTTTGATCAGAAACCTTTCAGAAAAACAATGATGCAGGTCTGGGATGCAAAATGCGTGGCAAGTCCCAGCAATGAGACCAAGACGGGCAGAGAGATACTGAAGAAGATGCCCAACACACCCGGCAGTTTAGGTATAGCGATCAGCGAGGCGATAGAGGAGGCTGTTTCCGACAAAACCGGCAAGACCCGTTATACGCTAGGCAGTGTCTTAAATCACGTCCTGCTGCACCAGACGATCATCGGCCTTGAAGCAAAAAAGCAACTTACTATGGCAGGAGTTAAAAAACCGGATATAGTAATAGGCTGCGCGGGCGGAGGAAGTAATTTTGCAGGAATATCGTTCCCGTTCATTTGCGATAAAATACACGGTGAGAATATCGAAATTTACCCCGTCGAGTCAACGACGTGCCCGAAGATGACGCGCGGGCCTTTCGCATATGATTTTGGCGACACAGCCCGCATGACCCCATTGCTTCCCATGCATACGGTCGGGCACACTTTTGTTCCACCACCAATACACGCCGGCGGATTGCGTTATCATGGTATGGCACCACTGGTAAGCCAGTGTATAGTGGAGGGGCTTGCAACTCCGAGATCTTACGATCAGATAAAGTGCTACGAAGCAGCTCTTACCTGGTCAAGGACTGAAGGTAGCATATGCGCGCCGGAGACGAGTCATGCTATAGCCTGCGCTATAGATGAAGCGAAAAAAGCTAAGAAGGAAGGCAAGGAAAAGGTAATCCTTTTCAACTACAGCGGTCACGGGCTGCTAGATCTGGCCGGATATGAAAAATATATGTCCGGACATCTGAAAGAACTCCATCTTTCGGATGACGAGCTTTGCGAGTCACTCAAAGTTATTAAAGATTTCCCGAAGGCAAAGAAAGCAAAAACAGGAAAGTGGTAAAAATATCTGTAAAGGTTAAAGCCGGATCAAAACAAGAACTGGTCGAGCAGGTAGGCGAAAACCAATACGTCCTGCGCGTAAAAGAAAAGGCCGTGGAGGGCAGGGCAAACAAAGCTGTTGTAGAATTGTTGAGCGAATATTTCAACATACCAAAAAGCGCAATATCGATAGCCGGCGGGTTTAAAAGCAAAAACAAGCTGATAGCTATAAAAAATTATTGACAAAGTTTCAAAGCATGTTATAATTTTACAAAATACGGAATTCAAATAATAGCGAAGACAAAGACGTCTGCCACTATATGGTGGACGTCTTTTTATTTTTTATGTTGTTAAACAAATAAATAAACTCATGAAAATATTAAACAAAAAAGTTTTAGGTGAAGTTCAGGGTATAAAAATAACCCTAATAGAAGTTGTCGCACCTGAGATCGCTGACAAAGCCAAGGCAGGACAGTTCGTAGCCCTCATGGTAAAAGAGACCGGAGAAAGAATACCTCTCACGATCGTTGATAAAAACAATAAAAACGGATCTATAACTCTAATATTCCAGGAAGCCGGCCTTACAACGCGCCTTCTGGGCGAGCTCAATGTCGGCGACTCGCTTTATGCGATCGTAGGCCCCCTTGGACACGCCACAGAAATTAAAAATTACGGCAAGATCATCCTGGTAGGCGGCGGTGTGGGAATAGCCGAAATATATCCCGTAGCAAAAGCCCTGAAAGAAGCCGGCAACCATGTAACGACCATACTCGGAACGAGAACCAAAGACCTGCTGATACTCGAAAAAGAATTAAAAGAGGCTTCCGGCGTCCTGCACGTAGTTACCGACGATGGTTCTTATGGCAAAAAAGGATTTACCACCGACGTATTAACGGACCTCCTATCTAAAGACAAATACGCATTAGTTTATGCAGTAGGGCCCATACCCATGATGAGAAGGGTCGCTGATATCACTAAAGGCTTCGGAGTAAAAACAATTGTGTCGTTAAATGCTCTCATGGTTGATGCTACCGGGATGTGCGGATGCTGCAGGGTTACGGTAGGCGGCGCTGTTAAATTCAGCTGCGTTGACGGCCCGGAGTTTGAAGCAACCCTCGTCGATTGGGATGAACTGATAAAGCGCAACAGGATTTACGACGAAAAAGAGAAGCATATATGTCGATTAATTCAGCCAAATAAATAAAATATGAAAAAAGAACCCATAAACGCAAAAGAGTTGGGCGCAGAAAAGCGATCAAAAAATTTTGACGAAGTCGTTAAAGGGTATTCCGAATCCGACGCTTTGCAGGAAGCTGCCAGGTGCATTCAGTGTAAAAACCCTAACTGCGTAAACGGCTGCCCCGTAGGTATAGACATAAAAACGTTTATCGGCAAGATGTCGAAAAAAGATTACGCAGGGGCATATTTCACCATAAGAGAGAAGAGCAATTTCCCGTCTATATGCGGCAGGGTGTGTCCGGCCGAATACCAATGCCGCAAGGCGTGCATCTTCACAAAAAAAGACTCTCCGTTCGCTTCTAAAGATGCCATAAACATCCACTTTCTTGAAAGATTTGTCGGTGATTACGGTATGATAAACACCCTCGATGTGGAAGCAAAAAAAGATCCCAAGCTATCCAAATTGAAGGTGGCTGTGGTAGGTTCAGGGCCCGCCGGACTTGCATGCGCAGGCGAACTTGCAAGACATGGAATAGCCGTTACAATATTTGAAGGCCTGCATAAGACCGGAGGAGTATTAAGGTATGGCATACCGCCGTTCAGAATGCCCAGAACCATACTTGATTTTGAAATAAATTCCTTAAAGAAAATGGGCGTCACGTTCATACAAAATTATCTCGTAGGAAGAGCAAAGACGATAAAAGAACTATTCAGCGAAGGATATTCCGCCGTATTCTTAGGATTAGGTGCCGGCATACCGTCTTTCTTAGGCATAAAAGGTGAGAATCTCTGCAATATTTATTCTGCAAATGAATTTCTTACAAGAGTAAACCTTATGTCAGCATATAAATTCCCGGAATTTCACACCCCTGTAAACATAGGAAAACACATAATCGTAATAGGCGGCGGCAATACTGCAATGGACGCCGCAAGGGCCGCTCTAAGGCTGCAAAAAATGAACAACATACCCGCCGACACGACGGTTTTATACAGACGCACTGAGGTAGAGATGCCCGCACGACGTCTGGAAATTGAGCACGCCAGAGAAGAGGGTGTAAAGTTTCGTTTTCTTGTGAAACCTGAAGAATTTCTTGGCGACGATAAAGGTTTTGTCAGAAAAATAAAGTGCCTGGAATGCAAACTTGGCGAACCTGACAGTTCGGGCAGGCGCAGACCGGTAGAGATAGCGGGAAGCGATTTTGAAATGGACTGCGATATGTCCGTAATAGCTGTCGGTCTTAAGGCAAACGAAATACTTACAAAAGTGACGCCTGAAATAAAACTCGATAAATACGGGGACGTGATCGTAAATCAGGAAACCATGCAGACATCAATCGAAGGTGTCTTTGCAGGCGGTGATATAGTAGGAGGAGAAGGAACTGTTATAGAGGCAATGGGTATGGCAAAGAAAGCCTCTAAAGCAATAGTAGAGTATCTTTTGAAACGATGACGTTTCGAAGAAGGCAATTCAATGTCAGAAAGGGGAAGTAGTATGCAGAAGAAGTGTGAAGATTTTATAGCAAAGGTTGTGGCAAAAAATCCTGGCGAACTGGAATTCCACCAGGCAGTACGCGAAGTAGTTGATTCATTGGCTCCGTATATTGAAAAAAATCCTAAATACGAGGACGCAAAGATCCTTGAAAGAATGGTAGAGCCGGAAAGAGTGCTCATGTTCCGCGTTCCCTGGATCGACGACAAGGGCAGCATACAGATCAACAGGGGCTATCGCATTCAGATGAACAGCGCCATCGGCCCTTACAAAGGCGGCATCAGACTCCATCCAAGCGTCAACCTCGGAATACTGAAATTCCTCGCTTTTGAACAGGTATTCAAAAATAGCCTCACCACTCTGCCTATGGGCGGAGCAAAGGGCGGTTCAGATTTTGATCCTAAAGGTAAATCCGACAACGAAGTAATGAGATTCTGTCAGAGCTTCATGACAGAGCTTTTCAGACACATAGGACCGGATACCGATGTTCCAGCTGGAGATATCGGCACCGGCGGCCGTGAAATAGGCTATATGTTTGGTCAGTATAAAAGACTTAAAAACGAGTGGAGCGGAGTCCTGACTGGAAAGGGCCTGAACTGGGGCGGAAGCCTTATAAGGCCGGAAGCCACTGGTTATGGATGCGTATATTTTGTAGAAGAGATGCTTAAGACCCGCGGCGAATCTTTTAAAGGTAAAGTTTGCGCCGTATCGGGATCCGGAAATGTAGCTCAGTATACGGTTGAAAAGCTTATACATCTGGGCGCAAAAGTAGTAACGATGTCTGACTCTGACGGATTTATTTACGACGAGGGCGGTATCGATACTAAAGAACTCGAATGCGTAATGCATCATAAAAATGTAAAGAGAGCCCGTCTCAAAGAATGCTCCAAGGAGTTCAAGTGCAAATACGTAGAAAAACAGAGGCCTTGGAATATTAAATGCGACATCGCTTTCCCGAGCGCAACTCAGAATGAAATCAGCGGCGAAGACGCAAAAGCACTTGTAAAGAATGGATGCATAGCTGTTGGCGAAGGCGCCAATATGCCTACGACCCCTGAAGGTGTAAAAGTGTTCCAGAA
Organism: Candidatus Omnitrophota bacterium; assembly: GCA_041663425.1. Classification (GTDB taxonomy): domain Bacteria; phylum Omnitrophota; class Gorgyraeia; order 2-01-FULL-45-10; family 2-01-FULL-45-10; genus FEN-1322. Next base: position 1,104 of record JBAYMS010000062.1, on the reverse strand, counting down.
GGCAAACATCCTTTACGCTCCCGGAAAAGCAGCAAACGCAGGCGGCGTTGCTACCTCAGGCCTCGAGATGACGCAGAATAGCATGAGATTGTCATGGACCAGGGAAGAAGTGGATGAGAGGCTCCACAACATCATGATAGCCATACACGAACAGTGCGTAAGATACGGCAAAGAAGGCAAGAACGTAAATTACGTTAACGGCGCAAATATTGCAGGTTTTGTAAAAGTAGCGGATGCTATGTTAGCGCAGGGTGTGGTATAAACAATACCCTTGACAAACGGGTATTGAGGTGCTAAAATAAGTAAAATTTGATATAAGAGCACAGTGTTTGTGCTTTAAAGAAGAAGGGACGAAGGCGTTCTCCAAAAGGGAACGCCTTCTTCTTTTTTTTTACCTTCTTTATAAAAAACTGGATAGTTAACATTATCCGAAACAAAGGTGTTTCATATGCCAACGCTGGCACTATGGGACACCTTTTCTATTTTTTAGACTAAGCAACGAGGGAAAAATGGATAATACGTCATTCGAAAAACAGATAACAGCTCTATCAAAAATAAGCAAGGTCATAGTATCTGACATGTACCTTGAGGACATTCTTCGATTAATAGTAACCGTAACGGCAGAGATGATGGATTCGAATATATGCTCGCTTATGCTTGTCGACGAAAAAACGAAAACACTAATTATACGCGCGACTCAGAGCATGAGCGATGTTTACAATAATAAGCTACCGCTCAAAATCGGTGAAGGTATTGCGGGGAAAGCCGCAAAGGAAAACAAGCCGATAATCGTAAAAGATGTTGCAAAGGAAAAAGAGTATAAGCATAAAGATATAGCGAAGAAAGAGAGCCTTCATTCTCTTCTGTGTGTGCCACTGAGCGTAAAGAATAAAGTTATAGGTGTAATTAACTGCTACACTTCAAAGCCTCACGATTTTACCGAAACAGAAATAAATATACTTACATCTATAGCCAATCAGGCCGCGGTTGCTATCGAAAACACAGAGTTGATCATCAAAAGCAAGATCGCCAAAGAGGAACTCGAGACCCGCAAAAGGATCGAGCGCGCTAAAGGCATCATCATGAAAGAAGAGGGTAAGACTG
>JBAYMS010000061.1:0-8521 GCA_041663425.1 Candidatus Omnitrophota bacterium | reverse complement strand
TCTTTAACGGGCTTCTGGACAACTTCTTTGGCTTTGGCTGGCTTGTCAAAGTTTAACGGTGACCAGCTCTTAGCTTTAGGTGCTTCGGAGACAGCTTCTTTTGGCTGTGCTGATTTCTTAGAGCTGAATGGATTCCAGAGTTTCATGCTCGGGGATTTTGATTTATCTTTAGTCTCGATAGCTGATTCCTGAGAAGCCGCCTTAGGCTTCTCCAGCCTGGCAAAATTCAACGTGATAAATTTGGACTTAGGTCTCTGCATCTTTTCTGTCAGAGATTCTATTTTAGATCTGGACATCTCAACGAACGAGCTTTCGGGATAAGTATTTATAATATCCTTGTAGTAAATTATCGCCGCCTGATAGCGTCCCTGCTTTTCGTAGAACTGCGCGGTCAGGAGCGACTTTTCCGCAGCCCTGTCTTTTAAACGCTGTATAGCCTTATCAGCTTCATTAGACAACGACCTGTCCCTGTTCTCCCGGCTAAAATCCTCAAATGCCTTGATCGCCCTTTCGGTAGGTTCAGCATCATACACCGGCTTCAGAGAAGCCTTATTAGCACAATCCGCAACTTCAAACTTTGCTTTATCTATAAATGTTGAGGTAGGATAATCGTCGATAATCTTCTGGAAAGCCTGGATGGCTTCATCGTAACGCTCGCCCTTCTTCATGGCCAGCCCCATCCTGAACTGAGATTCATCCGCAAGCCTTCCGTAAGGGGCATTTTCCACTACCTTCTTATATATCTCTATCGCCCTATCAAGTGATGTAAGTATGTCGGTGCCCATAACCTTGGGACTCTCTTTTGTAACAAACATATTAGCTATATTGAATTCCCTGGCAACTATTTCATCCATGTTTTCAATGTGGGGAAAATTATCAATAGCCTTCTGGTAATTCTGATACGCTATGTAAAATTTATTCATATTTTCATAGCAAAGGCCGACGTGATATTGTGCGCGGGAGGCATATTCGGAGTATTCATACTGTTTTGTAAGTTTTTCAAATTCTGTGGCAGCTCTCTGATAGTCTTTGGCTTTATAAAACCCCATAGCCCATTCGAACTGTTCTTTCGGAGTATCCTTGACTGCGTTTTTTGGGTTTACAAACTTTTTTGTTCCGGGAGTCCATACCCAATAAGCAAAGGCTGTGTTTGAAAATAAAAACAAAAAGACTATACTGGCAATCAGTATAGTTCTGGCAGGAATATTATTTTTCATTAATATGTCTTTCCTAATTATTGGGATATTATTTGGTAAATCCAGATTTGAGATTATACCACGTAAAGGAGTGATTAGTCAATCCCTCGGCTTCGCTCGGGATGATTAATGGAATGATAAACTTGCAGAATCAAAATATTAAAGATTTTTACAGACTGGCGTCTGGGGTACCGTTTACAAATTCGATTATCTGCGCTTTATCTTCTTTCGCTATTTCCAGAAACTGATTGCCGAGCTCATATTGATCACCGAGAGGCAACCTTCTGATCCATGCAACTTTCGAAATAGCTTTGATGGGTTTTGCATTATTGGGGAGACTAATATTCAGAACGAGACGGCAAGCTAAAGACATAAATTCCTTGGAACTGAAACAAATTCCGCCTTCACTTATATTTCTGAGAACAGATCCTCTGGGGAGCTCTGCAGATTTCCTTAAATCCCTATATTCTAAAGACAAGCTAGCGCCTACTCTTTTCCACTTTCTCTTATTCTGTGCCTGATCATAATTTTCCATATTTAGGCAACGCTCCTTTAAAATTTTTAATAAGAAGACATAATTTAATCATAAAACTATACCATACAAATATATTTTTGTCAAGGTAAAGTATAAAAAAGTTAGTTTTTATTAAGAAAATTCTTTTTCTTCCGAAGACTAGCGCCATCCGTATATATCTCAACCATTCCTATATCTTTTGTGACATAAGTTGTTGAATTGTAACTATTTATGATATCTAAAGTCTTTTTTGATGGCATGCCGTACTTATTCATATTGCCTACACTTATCACGGAAATCTCAGGTGATGCTTCCCCAACGAATCGATCAACTACTTGAGCGTTGCCGAGGTTACCACCATGGTGTGGAATTTTCAAAAGATCAGATTTTAAAAAATTTCCATAGGCGTTAAGGCGCGAAATCGCTTTATCCTTTATGTCCGCACAGAATAAAAAATTAAATTTTCCGCATACAATCTTCAGGACAATAGAATTGTCGTTAGAATCTTCCAGGGTTTTATTTTTTTCAGGATTCAGGACAAAAATTTCGGCACCGTCGCCCATTTTTATAACATCCCCTTCCCTCACCGTAATCCTGCGTATATTTTTTTCCTTTATGACGCTGTCATATTCTCCCAGTAGATTATCATTTTCTACTTTTAACGGACCATTGTCAATGACACAGCCTACGTTGAAATTTTTAAGAATATAAAGCAATCCGCCGGCATGATCATCGTGGAAGTGAGTCACAACCACCGCATCGATAGTCCGGATATTTTTGTTCCAGAGGAACGGCGCTATAACTGATTCGCCCGCATCGGGCCTGTCCTCAACACCGCCGGGCCCGCCATCTATCAGCATATTGCTTCCGCCGAGAAATTCCACGAACGCAGAATCTCCCTGGCCGACGTCCAGAAAAGTAATTTTTACCATGTCCTTATCGCCGCAAAGAATGGGCTGCCAGGTAATTATATTGAGAAGCGATAGAACTATTATCGCAAAACGTATTCTAGTGATTTTGAGTTTATTTAATTCCACGCAGGGCGGCATAATAATGAGCGACGCGAGAGCATAATAAAGAAGCGTATATGCGAAAGAGGGTTTGCCTATCCTGAAAAAAGCAAACGGTATATCTGCCATATAGCCATTGATAGAAAATATCATTTTCTCGAATGCCTGCAGTCCGTTAGCAAGGTATGCCGCGGCTGAGGCTGAAATAAAACAAAATACGAAAAATACGGCTGACATGGAAGCCAGGACAAATAGCGCCGGCACTATCAGAAGGTTTGCGATCACAGAGACCGGAGAGATAATGTTAAAGTATGCCGCAACCACCGGGAAGCTCCCGATCCATGCCGCGGCTGAGACCGCTATGCCGACGGTAATGTATTTGCAGGTTTTAGGCCAGACATTCCACGACCGCTTCCTGAATTTAACTTCCGGAAATAATGCATACAGCCGCGGCGCAAATATTACGGTGCTCGCAAGCGACACAAACGATAGCTGAAAGCTAGGGTCAAACAGTTCCTTAGGGTTCCACAGCAATATTAATACCGCGGCAAAAGACAGCGAGTTCAGGATATCGGCATCCCTGTCTATAAGATAACCTGCGACATAAACAGCAAACATTATCACAGCCCTTGCTATGGGAGGGTTCGCACCGCCTATGAAGGCGTAGCAGACAAGAAGCAGCATCGTGACAACCAGATTTATTTTTCGGGGTATTCTTAATAACCGGAACAGTGTAATAAAAACCACTGCTATCAACCCCACCTGAAGGCCGCTGACCGCGATAACATGAACCGTTCCCGTCCTAACAAAATCATCCTGTATGCTGTCTTTTAATCCAGTTTTATCGCCCATCAATATAGCTTTCAGAAATCCGCTATAAGGCATTGCCATGTATTCGTCGATAAGCGCCAGCATCTTACGTCTTATTTTATATGAGACGGTCTCTACAAAACCCGCTGAATCGCGCTTAAATATTTCTACCGCACTTCCGTCTCGGACCATGAGGCAGCAATAGATATTTTTTATCGCCAGATAGTCTGCGTAATTAAAGAGTCCGGGATTTTTCAGACCCTGAGGCCTCGATATAGTGCCCTGCAGGATAACTTCATTGCCGAAAAACACCGGCTGATTATTCTTGGAGAATATATCTGCTTTTACAAGCCCGCTGACCTTCCGCCACGACTCTCCGTTTTTAAGCATATTTGCCCTGAGCGTAAAACTGGTCCTGGTAGTGCCATACAGAGTTTTGCTGACGGCGGGATCGTCTGCAATCATTCCCCTCACAAACACATTATTGCGTTCGTCCGCAGGTATAAGTTTTGATATATCATCACCGGTAAGGATATTTGAATTAAGATACACTGCGGCACCGGTAAAAAAGACAGCAAGAAAAAATGCCGCGTGCGAAACTGTTTTGTTTCTGGATGTCAGGAGAGAACTTACAATAAAAATAGCGGCTGAAAGGATACTGTAAAATATGGAAAAATGGAACACCGCTGATAGTGCTATGCCAAGGCAGAATGGTATAAGAATGTATAATACCGGACGCTTCATTGCTATTCCGTTTCTAATCTGTCTCTTATCTTTTCAAATAAGGCAACGCTTACACCTTTGACATTTTTGAGATCATCGATGGATACAAATCTTCCTTTCTGATACCGGTACTCGATTATGCGGGAGGCAATGGTCTGACCCACGCCTTTTATTTTCATCAGATCTTCAATATTTGCAGTATTGATATTTATTTTTTCGCTGGGAGGTAAATAACCGGCCTGGGCATTCTTGTAGTCTTCGGGATTAAATTTTCCGATCGTTACTTTGGCTGGTGAACGGGCTTTTAAAACCGCGGAAATAGCTACACCTAAAATAAGCGCCGATATGAGAAATATTAAAATCACTCTCTCCAGGCGCTCAAGTTTTATCATTTTATTGCACTACTATATTAACCAGTTTTTTAGGTATTATTATAAAATCTTTTATTGCCTTGTCAGCGATCCAGGTCCTTACCTTAGGATCCGCCATTATGATTTCTTTAAGGCTGTCGTTATTTATATCCGCAGGGACGTCAACCTTAGAACGAAGCTTGCCATTTACCTGGACCGGAATGGTAAGAACTTTTTCGACAATGGCAGACTTGTCATAAGACGGCCACTCGCATTTAAATATGCTGCTCTTTTTTCCGAGCGCCTGCCACATCTCTTCGGCAATGTGCGGAACAAACGGAGAGAGAAGTATGACTATACTCTCTATCGCTTCGTTCAAAATCGCATTGTCGGCATCCGGTCTCTGACCAGCGGAACCCAAAACATCGTATGTCTGATTGACCAGTTCCATAATTGCACTTATCGCCGTGTTAAAATGAAATCCTCCGTCGAGGTCCTCGGTAACTTTCTTTATGGTCTGATGTATTTTGCGCTTAAGGTTTTCAGCTTCTTTCGAAATTTTGCCGGCACCCTGAGCCTTTCCTCTTATATCCTGCCTCTTTTCAACAAGCCTCCACACACGGCCCAGAAACCTGTAAGACCCCTCAGCGCCCCTATCCGACCATTCGGCGTCTTTCTCCGGAGGCCCTATGAATAACGTATACAATCTGACCGTATCGGCACCATAATCTTTTATCAATCCGTCGGGCGAAACGACATTACCCTTCGACTTTGACATCTTTGCACCGTCTTTTATGATCATGCCCTGAGTGAACAGATTTTTAAAAGGCTCATCAAAATTTATTGCACCTATGTCGCATAAAAATTTCGTTATAAAACGTGAGTATAGAAGGTGCAGTATGGCGTGTTCAATACCGCCTATATACTGGTCTACCGGAAGCCATTTATTCACAAGTTCAGAATCGAAAGGCTTATCGGTAGTTTTGGGACTCACGTAGCGCAGGAAATACCAGCTGGAATCGACGAACGTATCCATAGTATCCGTCTCCCGCGTGGCAGCTCCTCCGCATTTAGGACACTTCGTATTAACAAACTCTTTTGCAAATTTCAGCGGCGATTCACCCGTCGGACGAAATTCAACATTCTCAGGCAATAGAACCGGCAGGTCTTTCTCGGGCACGGTCACAACGCCGCACTTAGGACAATAGACCATAGGTATGGGCGCGCCCCAATAACGCTGACGGGAAATAAGCCAGTCCCTGAGTTTATACTGTATCGTCTTTTTTCCGAACTTTTTCTCTTCGAAGAAACTCGCTATTTTCTTCAGCGCTTCCTGCGAGACAAGTCCATCAAACTGCGCCGAATTTACCATTACACCTTCTTCGGTATAAGCTTCTTTCATCTTATCGGCATCTAAATGACCTTTTGGGTTATCGATAACGACTTCGATAGGAAGTTTATACTGTCTGGCAAAATCAAAATCGCGCTGGTCGTGAGCGGGGACTGCCATAATGGCTCCCGTACCGTATTCCATAAGAATGTAGTTCGCTATCCATATCGGCACTTTCTTACCATTGACAGGATTTATGACATATCTGCCGGTGAAAACGCCCTCTTTATCAACTTCAGACTGAGATCGGGAAATTCTGGATTCATCGCGCATCTTCTGGATCAGCTTAAGGGCGCCCGCTTCATCCTTGCATCCTTTAATTAGCGTGTTTACAAGCGGATGCTCAGGCGCAAGAGCTATGAATGTAGCACCGTATATCGTGTCAACTCTCGTCGTAAAACATTTAAGCGTCTCATCCATCCCGTCGATCTTAAAGTCTATCTCAACACCTTCAGACCTGCCTATCCAGTTGGACTGCATAGTCTTTACGCGTTCCGGCCACTCGGTAAGCTTATTGAGATCTTTCAGAAGCCTGTCAGCGTAACTTGTTATCTTAAAAAACCACTGCTCGAGCTCTTTCTGGTTAACCTCCGTCGAGCACCTCTCGCAATTACCATTCACAACCTGCTCATTAGCTAAAACCGTTTTGCATGACGGGCACCAGTTAACAAATGCTTTCTTTTTATATGCCAGGCCCTTTTCATATAATTTCACAAAGATCCATTGGGTCCATTTATAATATTCCGGAAGGCAGGAAATAACTTCCCTCTCCCAGTCGTATTCTACACCCCACTGATTCAGCTGGCGCTTCATAGTGCTGATATTATTAAGAGTGGACGTCCTGGGATGTAGCCCGCCTTTTATGGCAGCATTTTCCGCAGGAAGACCGAATGAATCAAAGCCCATCGGAGCAAGCACGTTAAATCCGCGCATCATTTTATAGCGCGCCACAACATCACCTATAATGTAATTCCGGCCGTGACCGACATGAAGGGCTGCTGACGGGTACGGGAACATCATAAGACAATAATATTTATTATCGGTTTTTCTGGTATCGACATTAAACAATCTGCCATCACGCCAGAACTTCTGCCATTTAGGCTCTATCGTATCAAAGGGATATAACTTTTCGTCTTCCATAATTACCTTTGCTTTGTTATTCCGGCCATCTTTTTAGCTAAGGCCATATTTCGTTTATCATCTTTATCGGTATTCTTAGGCGTCTCCATTATAAAAGCCGCATTTTTCAATGCCGGGTAATTTATTATCCTTTTCAAACCGGCCGCGCCTATCTCACCTTCACCTATATGCTGATGCCTGTCAACATGAGAATCGAAGGTTGAAAGGCTGTCATTGAAATGAACCACTCTTATCCGGTCAAGTCCCAGTAATTTATCGAAATGCTTAAGCGTCTTTTCCAGACCCGCCTTATCTTTAATATCATATCCCGCCGCAAAAGTATGAGCGGTGTCGAGACATACACCTATTCCGGACGGATCATCCTGAGCTTCAATAATACGCTTCAGGTGTTCAAATTTATAACCTATTCCATCGCCCGCGCCGGCTGTATTTTCCAGAAGTATCATCACTTCCGGATCTGCGCGCTTAATAATCTGACCAAGCGCATCCGAAAACCTTTTAATGCCATTATCCTCGCCGCTGCCGACATGGCTGCCGAGATGCGTTACAAAATATTCAGCGCCCAGAAGATCGGCGCGCTTTAAGTCTTCCACATATGCATCGATGGATCTTTTATATAAATTATCATCGGGTGTGGCAAGATTTATTATATAAGGTATATGAACAACTACCGGGTTTATATCGTATTCCGCTTTAAGCTGCCTGAACTCTTTTACATCAGCATCATCAAGAGCCGTTACCTGCCAGCCCCTGGGATTACGGCTGAAGATCTGCATCGTATTACAGCCGAGATCCTTAGCTCTTCCCAACGACTCATAAATATGACCGGCTATTGAAACGTGGAGACCTATTCGCATATATTCCATTCCAAAACAACTGGTGCCGAGGGAGGGAGTTGGTTACTTCGTTCGCAGTGCTCACTGCGTAATCTCCCCTCGCTCGCTGCCGCGCATAGCGCTTTTCCTCGCTACGCTCGGCGCTCGCTCGCTTCAGCTCCCATCTGGGGTTTTAGCGGTTAAAACAACTGGTGCCGAGGGAGGGAGTTGAACCCTCATATCCGTGAGGAAATCGGTTTTTGAGACCGACGCGTATGCCAGTTCCGCCACCTCGGCACGATTTTTCCTATGACGCAAAGTATAACATAGAGTCGCGTTTTCCTCAACCAGAAACACTTTCTTTACGCCGCGGACATCACATTATCGCTTGCCATCTTATTAAACCGGCGTTTGTCATTATCCAATAATTCCGCGGATGGCAGTTTGAATGGCACGCTTCTCACGAAATTATTGATATCGGCCTGAGACTGCTCTTTCATGAATAACGGCCGGCGGGCAAGAAACTCAAATATTGCTTTTAGACGGCCAATATCATCCAGGCGGCGAACCCTC
>JBAYMS010000060.1:0-8559 GCA_041663425.1 Candidatus Omnitrophota bacterium | reverse complement strand
TCATCGAATGTCCTGCGGCCTTCCACAAGAAGCCTGTCAACTTCCTCATTATTGTATCCAGCAAAGTTAAATTCCCCCTCGCGGATCTTTGATGAATGCCATATGTCGTAATTATCGGGGTCGCGCGACAGAAACCAGCCCATAAGCACTGCTTCAAATCGGTATTTATCGATAAATTCATTCAGCATAGCGCTCCATTCTACTATGCGTATCTTCATCCTTATACCTACATCTTTAAGATATCGCTGTATCATCTCGGCCGCACGCAGGCGCTCCCCATTCCCCTGATTTACCAGCACGGTAAATTCAAACGGCCTTCCGTCTTTGTCCACCCAGCCGTCATTATCAGAATCTACCCAACCTGCCTGCCGTAATAGCTCTCTTGCCTGCGTTATATCGTATGGCGCAGGGACAACGTCTTTATTATACGCCCACGAATCTTTCATGAACGGTCCCGTCGTAACTTCACCAAGTCCGAAAAATATAGTCTTAACTATTTCCTCTTTATTAACAGCATAATTTATAGCCTGGCGCACCCTGACATCCTTAAATCTCGGATCCCTCAAATTATATCCCATATACGTATATCCGAAGCTCGGGTAGCGGAATTTATTATAATGCTCACGGAAGAAATAGCTGTCCGTTTGCCTGGTATACTGCAGCGGAGAGAGCGTGGAAAGATCGACGCCCTGAGTCTGAAGCTCAAGAAATACAGTAGCATCATCGGGTATGATACGGAAAATATACCTGTCTATGCAAGGCCTTCCCTCAAAATAATCGCGATTGGAGACAAGCTCGATCTTCTCGCCCGTCTTCCATGTCTTAAATTTATAAGGCCCCGTTCCTACCGGTTTACGCGCAAACGCCGTCTTGTTAAGATCTTCGTTCTTCAATAAATGCTCAGGCATTATCCACATACCCCAGCTTGAAAGCGCCGGAGCAAACGGTTCTTTATAAGTGACCTTAACAGTATAGTCGTCCGGAATTTCAAGTGATCTTATCCTATCGAAATCCCCTCCGTAAGGTGTTTTAACTTTTGGGTCAATAAGCTTATTATAGGTAAACAAAACATCTTTGGAAGTAAACAATGTGCCGTCATGCCATTTCACATTTTTTTTAAGATGAAAAACTATCACGATCCCATCGTCGAGGACATCCCAGTTGTCTGCAAGATCGCCTACTATCCTTACGTTTTTATCGTATTTGACCAGCCCGTTAAAAACCATACTGCAGATGTCGCTCGAGGCGGTATCTGAAGCAAGTATAGGCACAAGTGTGCGCGCATCGCTTATCGAGCTAACGACAATGGCGTCGCCATAAGAAAGAGCGGCGATATCCTCAGAAGAGGCAGCGTACGCTATAGGTAATAAAAAAAATACCGCTATAATTAGCGGTATTTTTTCACTGAATTTCAGCATTTTTTTCATTTCATCGCGTCTTAGAATTCTGCGTCTTCAGAAAATGGCGACACTGGCTGGGCCGTTCCTGCTGCACCCTGCTGAGCTATCGGAGCCGTCATCGGACTCTGCATAACCAGCGACCTGCCTCTATGACCCGTCATTACTGCGAGCGTAAGGCACGTCAGTATATAAATTATGGCTGATGCCGCGGTCGCCCTAGTTAGAAACAGGGATGTCTTTGTGCCAAAAAGTGTCTGAGTAGAACTGCCACCGAAAGTTTCGCTTAAGCCTCCGCCCCTTCCTGCCTGCAGTAGGATAACTGCTATCAAAACTAAAGATGCTATCACATGTATCGCTATTATCAACCCGTATAACATATAAACCTCGCTCCTGATTTTTTAAAGTTACTTATAAGCAATTACGCACTATCTGGGCAAATGAATCCGCTTTTAAGCTCGCTCCCCCGACAAGTGCACCGTCAACGTCTTCCTGTGAAATAAGTTCTTTTATATTATCGGCTTTAACGCTTCCGCCGTATTGTATCCTGACAGATTTAGCGGTTGCTTCATCAAACATTTCCTTAAGAAGTCCGCGGATATATTTATGCACTTCCTGAGCCTGCTCCTTTGTGGCATTGACTCCAGTGCCTATGGCCCAGACCGGCTCATAAGCTACCACTACATTCTGCATATCATTTTTTGTAAGACCGGCAAGCGAATTTACGACATGATCTTTTATCACCTGAAATGTTTTATCCGCTTTTCTGTCTTCAAGTTTTTCACCGACGCAAACTATAGGTTTTAATCCATTGGCCAGCAATGCCTTGGCTTTTTTATTGACGGTTTCATTCGTCTCACCGAAAAACTGCCTTCTTTCAGAGTGCCCGACTATGCAGTACTTGCAGCCCACATTCTTAAGCATATCGCACGATACTTCGCCGGTAAAAGCACCTTCTTTTTCCCAGTAAACATCCTGGCCGCCTATACCTACATTTGATTCCATGAGGACTTCATTGACATCACTTAAAGAAGTAAATGGCGGACAAACTACTATATCCACCTCTTCTACATCATATAAAGATTTTTTTATGGCATTTGCAAGGCCTATCGAATCTGTTACATTCTTGTTCATTTTCCAGTTACCGGCAATAATTACTCTTCTCATGATTTATTTCGCTCCTCCGCATGAACAGCAGCATCCGCCAGCCTTATCGCTGAGCGCATCTATGCCGGGCAATCCGCGCCCTTCCAGATACTCGAGCGAAGCGCCGCCGCCCGTCGAGATATGCGTCATCTTGTCTTCAACATTAAATTTCAGCATCGCCGCGGCCGTATCGCCGCCGCCGATAATAGAGGTCACGCCTTTAAGGCTTGCTATGAATTTAGCAATATCTTCGGTGCCTTTAGCAAATTTTTCCATCTCGAACACCCCCACAGGGCCGTTCCATATTATCGTCTTAGCAGTTTTCAGTTTATCTTCAAATATTTTTATCGTTTTAGGCCCTATATCCAGAGCCATCCAGCCGTCCGGTATATTATCAACCACAAGCTTAGTATTTGCATTGGCATCAAACTTGTCGGCTATAACGTGATCTACGGGAAGCAGTATCGGTATCTTCTTAGCTGCGGCCTTTTCAAGAGCCTGCTTTGCTGTATCAAGCCCGTCTTTATCCAGTTTCGACGAACCGATCGTCTTGCCCTGGACTTTCAGGAATGTATACGCCATACCGCCGCCTATTATCAAAGCATCTACCTTATTCAGAAGATTGTCTATAACTTTTATCTTGTCTTTAACTTTGGCCCCGCCGAGGATCGCAATAAAAGGCCTCTTTGGATTATCTACGGTATTGCCCAGATACTGTATCTCTTTCTCCAGCAGGAAACCTGCCACTGACGGCAGATAATGAGTAACTCCTTCGGTAGAAGCATGTGCCCTGTGAGCGGTGCCGAATGCGTCGTTGACGAATACATCTCCCAGCGATGCAAGCTCTTTGGCAAAATTCTGGTCATTCTTCTCTTCTTCGGCATGGAACCTCAGATTCTCCAGAAGTATCACCTCTCCGGCCTTCATCTCATCCACCGACTTCTTCACATCGGGTCCGACGCAATCTTTGAGAGCAGTAACGGGTTTGCCCAGAAGTTCCCGTAGTCTTTTAGCTACAGGCGATAAGCGCAATTCCTCTTTGACCTGTCCATCCGGCCTGCCAAGGTGGCTCATCAGGATAACTTTAGCACCTTTATCGAGTGCGTATTTTATCGTAGGTACCGCTGATCGGATCCTTATATCATCGGTTATATTTAAATTGTCATCAAGGGGCACATTAAAATCGACCCTTATCAGAACCTTTTTGCCTTTCAAATCAACGTCTTTTATAGTTTTTTTTGCCATACACTGCTCCTGGATTTTTTTTTGAAAAATTTTTACCCTGAGAATGCGACGAATAGAAGCATTTGAGGGATTTCCTTAAAGAGATTTGATTATAATGCTATATGTGCTTTTTGTCAATCGCTTTTAGTGCCCTATCAACTGTCCTCTCGAATGATCAGGCCTTTTAAGCAGGAACACCAGAGGAAGGATGCAAAGCATTATTATTAAAGAAACGTGAAACGCATCAGTGAAAGAACGCAGATTTGCCTCTCTCATAAGCTGCTGGTAAACAAGGCCGTTAGAGGCCATTTTTGACGCAGCTCCGGTTTTAGCGCTCAGCACTGCCGTTGCTTTTTGCATACTGGCCTGATACCTGGGATCGAACGGATTTAGCCGTTCGGAAAACCGAAATTGATGAAACTGGGCTCTCTGAGCTAAGACCGTTGTCATAAATGCTATGCCGAAACTTCCGGCAATATTTCTCAATAAACCAAATATACTGGTGGCATTGCCTATCTCCTCTTTAGGAATAGTGGCAAAAGCCATGCTGTTCAATGGGATAAATATAAAAGCCAATCCCAGGCCCATCACAATTCTGGACCAGGATAACATATTAAAATCTACATACAGATTAAAACTGGACATGATCAGCATCGAATAGGCCACCACTAAAAGCCCTGAAAACAAGATGGCTTTAGGATTAACTTTATCTACCAAAAAGCCTGTCAGCGGCATCATGCACAAAGTCGCTATTCCGCCCGGTGCAAGCACCAGGCCTGCCAAAAGAGCATCGTATCCCATGAGAGCCTGGCAGAACATAGGCAATATGGTAATGCTTGCGTAAAGCACAAAAAATACGGCAAACTGGATAATATTTGCGGAAGCAAAAACCATATTTTTAAATTCCCGCAGATCCAATATGGGATGCTTTGTTTTAAGTTCAACTATGATAAATGCGATAATGGAAACTAAAGAAATAATAGAGAGCCGGACGATGAAATCGGAGGAAAACCAATCCTCCCTCTGCCCCTTATCCAGGACAACCTGCAGACAGCCAACCCCGACAACGATTAAACCGAGCCCCCAATAATCCACATTTTTTTTGATTTTTTGCAGCAGGTGCGGCGGATCCTTTATAACCATCAAAACCATTATCATGGAAGCCACACCGATCGGAATGTTTACATAGAATATCCAGTTCCAGGACCAGTTATCAGTTATCCATCCTCCCAGGACAGGGCCAAGTATGGGGCCGACCATAATACCTATACCGAACATTGCCATGGCCATACCGTGTTCTTTAGGCGGAAATGTTTCCAGTAGTATTGCCTGAGATATCGGCTGAAGCGCCCCTCCGCCTATACCCTGAACAACCCTGAAAAATACCAGAGCGGTGAGCGTTTTGGCACTTCCGCACATGAATGAACTTAATGTAAAGAGTGCGATCGAAGCCAGCAAATACCGCTTCCTGCCGAATATACGGCTGAGCCATCCCGTAAGAGGTATTATGATAGCGTTTGAGACCAGATACGCTGTTATGGTCCAGGTAGCTTCGTCAACGCCGGCAGATAAGCTGCCACGGATATGCCCCAGGGAGACATTGACTACAGAAGTATCGATAACTTCGAGAAGGGTTGGGAGCACTACCGATAAGGCAATGATCCATTTATTGATACTATTCATTTTACCGGCCTTGCCTATTTATCGATAGTACTTATGGATGGAATACACGACATGCCTATACGCAATATACGGTCTTTGTCGGTAGTTTTATCAAATACGATTTTTACCGGTATCCGCTGAACAACTTTTACGTAATTGCCCAGCGCGTTTTCAGGAGGAAAAAGAGAAAACGCTGCACCGGTCCCGGCCATGATGCTATCAACTTTCCCTGTAAAAACTTTTCCAGGATAAGTATCGACCTTTATTTTAACCCGCTGGCCCGGATGGACATTTTTCAGCTGCGTTTCTTTATAATTTGCTACGATCCATATATCATCCAAAGCAACAACAGCGAGAAGCGGCTGGAGCGGCTGGACCTGATTGCCTTCTTCGACAGCTTTATTTGTAACATACCCGTCGGTAGGAGAACATATCTTTGTATACTCCAGATTGCGTTTAGCGATTTTAAGCTGCTGCCTTGCCGCCTTCAGCTGAGCTTTGGATAAATTATAAGCGGTAGTAGCATTTTCAAAACGCTCCTTAGAGAAGACCTGATCTTTATATAGCGCTTCGGCGCGGTTTTTGTCACGGGTCGCCTGTTCAAATGTCGCCTGCCTGATACCGACATTCGCTTGCGCCTCGCCTACTTTTAATTCATAATCTATCGGGTCGATCTCGATAAGAACGCTTCCTTTTTTCACATTCTGATTATCTTCTATATTAACAGTTTTTATAGTTCCGGGTATCTTAGGCGCTATACTATGGATCCTGCCGGTTATATAAGCATCGTCGGTGCTGACAGACGTAAGGCCGTTAATAATATAAGCGGTAATAAAAACACCTCCTACCGCAAGTGCTACGATCAAAAATAGAATAAGCTTTTTTTTCTTGGCATCCATAATTTATTTCTCCGTTTCTTTGTAAATCAGCGTCATATCATTGCCGACCGAATACATCAGCCTCGCATAAGAACGTTTCAGCTCATAATCCGCACTGTAATAATTTGTCTCAGCCTTAGTCTGCAGGCTTATGGCCTCAAGAACATCTGTAGAAGTAGCGACTCCGTTATTATACTTCACACGGTAAAAACGGACATTCTCATAGGCCTGTTCAAGGGCATTTTTTGCTACGTTCAGCTTCTCTATCGCGTCTTTAAGCCCTAAGCTGCTTTCCTTAACTTCATATCTTATGTCGTCGACGAGTTTTCTCTTCTCTTCTTCGAGCCGCCTGCGCATGTACCGTTCTTTCATTATCTCTGCCCCGGCCATACCGCCGTCATAAATATTCATCTTGGCGCCGAGTTTAATATACGCATCGTCCTGGTGAACCATATATTTATTCTGGGTATACGTATATCCGCCGTCTGCAAAAATAGCGGGAAGATTTTCCACGGTCTTAGCGCGTTCCCTCATCATGGAAGACTTTATCTGGTCGCTAAAGAATAGTATCTCCGGCCTGTGGATCTCGGCAAAATCCCACGCATCTTCCATGTCGGGCAGGGACGGCGTATCCATTTTCACATCTTTGACTTCTATGGAATCCAGCAGCGACAGAGTAAGTATTGTGCTAAGCCGCGCAGAAGCGACCTCTCTTCTGTTATTAGCGGCTATAAGCTTCTGCCTGGCATCGGCAAGTTTTACCTTGGCAGGCAGCAGATCGTTATTTACAATGACACCCTGATCGTAAAGATGGCCCATGTCTTTAAGGTAAGACGTAAGGCTATCCACCTCTCTTTCATTGACACTGATCATCTTCTCAGCTTCTAATAAATTAAAATACGCCATTATAAACTCGAGCGTCACCGTCCTCTTCACACTCTCCAGAGTGGCTTTTTTAGCATGGAAGATTTCAGTAGATGCTTTATAATTGGAAATATTTTTCCCGAAATCGAATAATGTCTGGTATACATTGATCCCCCACGATAAAGGATCTTTTTCACCCATTGGAACGCTGGTAGCGCCAAAGATCATTGCGGGCGTATACTGGTTATACGTCTTAGTCATATTCAAATTCACATGTGGCAACAATGGTGACAGCGCTATAATAGTATCTTCAAAAGACATGTCCTTATTGGATATTTCTATTTTAATAAGGCGGGCATCTCTGAGGACCATCGAAATACCGTCAGAAATAGTAATGGTACGCGCTGCATCCCTGGCTTTATCCGGCGTTTCAAAGGAAAGGGCGCTGTCAGCGCAAACCGCCATAAATAAAATAATGGCCACGGATATCAGCTTCTTTATATGTTTTGTAAACTTAAATGAATCTATATTCATGTTTTGATTATAATTTTCATATTGTCGTTTAGCAAGAAAAAAATTATTTGAATACAAAACCTGTCTGGAGAGACCAGAATAGCAGATCCATGTCTTCGAGGGGGATGCCGGTCTTTTTAGAGAAACCTTTCATCTTATCTTCGATCTCAAGATAAACCCGCCTGGATCCTAGAGAGGATGGGATTTTGTCTATGACACTGTATTTCTGAAGATTTTTTAAGATATGTCTGTCAAGGATTGCTATATTTTTACCTAACCCTATATTGCGCAAAAAATGACTCGCCTCTTTATACCCGAAACCTTTTATATTTTCTACCAGCCACTCCCTTACATTCAATATGTCGCGCGGATTCAGCTTCGATTTTATATCGATCGTTCCGTCCCGCTCAAATAATTTTCTTGCACCTACGATATACTCCGCCTTTTTATTATGAAAACGCGCTTTCCCTTTTATAAGAGGCCTGATATGTCTGGGTTCCCCCTTTAAAAGAAAACCTTTCTTCTCAAGGTCACCTATAGCTTCGTTGCACTTAAGCGCATTGGCATTAGCGGTCAATATGCAATAGCACATCTCCGAGAATATCTTTTCATCAGAAGATTTGTGTATGGGACTAAATTCCGACAGGCGCCTCCTAATCTCGGGCCTTATTTTTTTGTATGCTGAAATAAGATCTTTGGTAGGCTTATTCATCTCTTCTGATTTAAATATTTAAATGCTGCAAGAGCTGCCTTCGACCCCTCACCGGCAGCTATAACTATCTGCTTTTCCGATACATTAGTCACATCTCCGGCCGCAAATATGCCGGGCACATTCGTTTCGGTATTGCAATTTATCCTTATCTCGCCATGCTCAT
>JBAYMS010000059.1:0-8977 GCA_041663425.1 Candidatus Omnitrophota bacterium | reverse complement strand
TCAATATCTGTATATGAATAAGGGAGCCTATGATATCGTACTTGGCCAGCTTATAATCATACTGGATGGACCTGGTAAATTCCTCGACGAGCGGATCTGTTGCTTTAGCAAATCTTCCACCCCAAAGTTTTTTAGCCATAATCTTCCTTTATTTTTTAAACGATCCTTTATAGGGCAATCCCCATATTTCTATAAAACCTTTTGCAAGAGACTGATCAAACACATCCCCTTCTTCGTAAGTCGCAAGCTCCTTCTTATATAAGGAATTAGACGACTTTCGTCCGACCACGGAACAGTTACCTTTGTGCAGCTTCAGCCTAACCGTGCCGCTGACAGGGACCTGCGTCTGATCGATAAATTTATCAAGCGCCTCGCGAAGCGGCGTATACCAGAGTCCGTAATAAGTAAGCTCGGAATATTTCTGCGCGATCACCTCTTTAAAATGGAGCGTCTCCCGGTCTAAAACCAGGGATTCCAGCGCCTTATGGGCTGAGTATAAAACCCACCCTGCCGGCGCTTCGTATATCTCGCGGCTCTTTATACCGACAAGCCTGTTCTCGATCATGTCGCTGCGTCCTACACCTGCATCACCGGCGATCTTCGCAAGCTTTACAATAAGATTTACTCCGTCCATGGCTTTGCCGTTCAGTTTTACCGGAATACCATTCTTAAACTCGATCTCTACATAAGCAGGCTGCGCCGACGCCTCATTTATTCCTTTCGTAAGCTGATATATATCTTCGTCAGGCTCGTAATAAGGATCTTCCAGCTTCCCACTTTCAATCGATATTCCCCAAAGATTAACATCAATCGAGTATGGCTTTTTCTTTGTTGTGTCGATGGGGATATTATTATCCTTCGCATATTCTATCTCTTCACTTCTGGTTTTAAGCTCCCACTCTCTGACGGGAGCCAGTATCTTAAGTCTGGGGTCAATAGAATTGACCGTGACTTCAAATCTTACCTGGTCATTGCCTTTACCTGTGCATCCGTGCGCTACATATTTGGCGCCTTCCCTCTGGGCGGTGCGGACAAGGCCTTTTGCTATGATCGGCCGTGATAACGCCGTAGCGAGCAGATATCCATTTTCGTAAATGGCATCGGCTTTGAGAGCTTTAAATACAAAATCACTCACAAACTCCTTGCGCAGGTCTTCAACTACCACTTTTACAGCCCCTGTCGCAAGCGCTCTCTTTTTATATGTATCAAAATCGGACTCCTGTCCGACATCGGCCATATAAGCAATTACGTCATAACCTCTGTTCGCAAGCCATTTAATGATTACCGACGTATCAAGTCCGCCGGAATACGCAAGAACCACTTTATCTTTCATGTTTCCTCTCTATTTTATTGTAATAGTTTTAAAAGTATAGCCTTCTGCACATGCATTCTATTTTCGGCCTGATCATAAACGACAGAATTCTTTGAATCAATAACAGAATCTGTTATCTCCTGTCCGCGATGGGCCGGAAGGCAATGCATCACAAGACAATCCTTCCTCGCCAGCTTCATAAGGCCATCATTGATCTGAAAATTTTTAAAATCTTTTAACCGTTTCTTTGTATCTTTTTCCTGGCCCATGCTTACCCATACATCTGTATATACAACATCCGCGCCCTTAACTGCAGCCTTAGGGTCATTAGAGATCTCAATCTTAGCGCCCGACTCTTTGGCAAATTTATTTGCTATACCAACAATTTCTTTGGCTGGTTCATAGCCTTTAGGTGAGGCGATCTTAATATCCAGCCCTACTTTTACCGCCGCGAGCATGAGGGAATTCAGAACATTGTTGCCATCGCCTATATATGCAAGCGTAATGCCTTTAAAAGTCCCCAGCTTCTCCTTTATCGTAAATATGTCCGAGAGTGCCTGACAAGGATGAGCGCGGTCGGACAGCCCGTTTATGACAGGGACATTAGCATAGAGAGCAAGTTCTTTTATATCATCGTGGTTATAAGTCCTGGCAACGATACCATCAAGATATCGCGACAAAACACACGCCACATCTTTGACCGATTCCCTTCCGCCCATATCGATCTCGTCCGGACCCAGATATAAGGCGTTACCGCCCAGCTGCACCATGCCTATCTCAAACGAAACCCTCGTTCTGTTGGATGGTTTCTGGAATATCAGACCTAGCGATTTACCCTTTAACGCATCGGAATACTTAGACTTATCGGCTTTCACCTTTTCGGTCAGACTTAAGATTTCCGATATTTCCTGTGCCTCCAGGAATTCAATGGAGATTATGTCTTCCTTCATAACGACCGGTCCTTTTCTATATCTTCGAGAACACCTTATCCAATATCGCAATAGCCTTATCTATTTCCGCCTTCGTGACATTGAGAGGCGGCAGTATTCTTAAGACTGTTTCCTGAGTACAATTCAGTATCAGTCCTTCTTTGAGGCATTCCTTATAGATATCGTCCGCCTTTATATTTAACTCTACGCCTATTATCAGAGCAACAGCTCTTATTTCTTTTACAAATGAATATTTTTCCTTCAACCCTTCCAGCTTTTTCTTTACATATGCGCCCATCTTATTTGTATTCTGGAGCAGCTTCTCTTTTTTTATAGCTTCAAATACGGCAAGGCTCGCGGCGCAGACTATAGGAGAACCTCCAAAAGTCGAAGCATGCGTCCCCGGCGTCAATACTTCCCCGAACTTTCCGCGCGCTACACATGCACCGATAGGCAATCCGCCTCCGAGCGTTTTGGCCAGAGTCAGAACATCAGGCTCAATGCCATAGTTCTGGTATGCAAACATCTTTCCTGAACGGCCCATACCCGTCTGCACTTCATCTACCATAAGCACAATATCCTTCTCATCACAGATCTTCCGCAAAGCTTTCATGTATTCGATATCCGCTATTTTTACACCGCCCTCACACTGGATCGGCTCAAGCATAATGGCTGCGGTTTTGTCGGTGATCGCATTCTTTATCGCCTCAATATCGTTAAAAGGAACGTGCTTAAAACCTTCGGGGAGAGGTTCAAAACCTATCTTAACTTTATCCTGGCCCGTAGCAGTTATCATGGCAAGCGTTCTGCCATGGAACGATTTAAGCATCGTTATGATTTCATACTTGCCCTTGTCGTGGCCGTATTTTCTGGCGATCTTTATAGCAGCTTCATTTGCTTCTGCCCCGGAGTTTGCAAAGAAAACCTTACCGGCAAACGAATTCTCTATTATCGCCTTAGCAAGCCGCGCCTGCAGCTCTATGTAATAATTATTAGCAATGTGTAGAAGCTTTTTAGATTGTTTATTTACGGCAGCTACAACCATAGGATGACAATGACCTATACCGGAAACGCCCCAGCCGGGGAAAAAGTCCAGATAAGCCTTACCATCAATATCCCATGCTTTTGTTCCTTTAGCCTTATCGAGACATAGCGGAAATCGCTTATACGTATTCATTACATACTTGTCATACGTCTTCACCACTGAATCAGTCTTGCTCATTTCACTATCTCCGTTCCAATACCTTTATCGGTAAATATTTCCAGAAGCAGCGCATGCGGAATGCCCGCATTGAGAATGTGCGCTTTCTTTACACCGCCTATTGTCGCATTGATACAGGCCCTCGCTTTTGGTATCATGCCTGCATCGATAGTCTTATTTTTTATAAGCCGCTCGACTTCTCCCGCCTTTATCGTATTATATAAAGTCTTCGGATCGTTTTTGTTCTTCATTATTCCGTTAACATTTGTAAGCAGAACAAATTTTTCCGCTTTCAGCGCTACTGCAAGAGAATATGCGACGTCGTCGGCATTTACATTGTATGTATGTCCATCCCTGCCCATGCCAAGCGGATATATGACAGGTATTATATTATCTTCTATCAGGCGCTTTACCACCGTCGTATCGACAGAGGTGACTTCACCTACATATCCGAGATCGGCATCGCCTTTAAGCTTACGGACCTTTATCATGCCGTTCTCTTTGCCGCTCATCCCGAACGCCTGAGTACCCATATCTTTCAACGTCCGGACGATCTTCTTATTTATAGTGCCAAGGGCGCGGTCAATTATATGGATTGACTGGGCGTCAGTAACGCGTCTTCCCTGGATGAATTTCGGTTCGATCCCGGCTTTCTTCATCATCTTCGATATGAAAGGTCCGCCGCCATGGACCACGATAGGCCGCATCCCTGCATAATTCATAAATATTATATCTTCGAGAATTTCCGGGGCTATACCCTTCTCCTCAACCGCTGCGCCGCCGTATTTTATGACTACCGTCTTTTCAAAAAACTTACGTATATAGGGCAATGCCTCTATCAGGACTTCGCTCTTTCGTATAGCTTCTTTCATTTTAAGTACTGTACTCCGAGTTTATCGCGACATATTCCTTCGAGAAATCACAGGTCCATGCCGTCGCTTTATTTTTACCGCACTTAAGGTCAACCGTTATGTTGACTTTATTTGTTTTAAAAAATTTGCGCGCTCTTTCTTTGTTGTAGCTTTTTGCGATAGCGCCGTTAGCCAGGGCCTTCATGCTCCCCAGGTAAATATCGGTCTTGTCGGGATCAAAATCTACCCCCACAGCTCCGCACGCAGCAGCCACCCTGCCCCAGTTCGGATCCTCTCCGAAAATTGCACATTTCAGCAGGTTTGAGGTAGAAATTTTACGTGCCGCGGCCCTTGCATCCTCGACGGATTTCGCGCCCCGGACTTCTATCTCTATATATTTTGTCGCCCCCTCACCGTCCCGCGCAAGCATCTTCGCAAGTTCGATCGAGAGAAATTTCAGACCTTCCATAAACTTTTTGTAATCTTTACCTTTCTTGACTATCTTTTTATTTCCCGCCATGCCATTGGCGAGAACAAAACATGTATCGTTAGTACTCATATCTCCGTCGGCTGAAACCATATTGAATGAATCGATGATCGATTCGCCTAAAGCTTCTTCCAGCATCTTTTTTGAAATAGCCGCATCGGTCGCTATAAAACATAACATCGTAGCGTGTTTTTCTGTCTTCATCACCGGATAAAGCATCCCCACACCTTTGCACGCACCGCCTATAGCCACCACCGATGATCCCAGCTTAACCTTTACCGCAAACTCTTTTGCTACGGTATCGGTCGTCATTATAGTCTCGGCAAATAATTTCCCGCCCTCTTTTGATAAGCCGCTTACCAGCGGCGCAATATTAGATTTTACGTTCTTAATAGGCAGCGGCGCTCCTATTATGCCGGTAGACGCCACCAGAACCTCGCGCTTGTCGAGCCATAGGCTCTTGGCCACACTCTCTGTCATCGCCACAGCACTGGCATCACCCGTTTTTCCATTGGCACAGTTAGCATTACCGCTGTTCGCTATGATAGCCTGGTGCGTTCTATTCCTTATGTGTAATCTGCTCACCTTTACAGGCGAAGCTTCAAAATTGTTAGTTGTGAACGCAGCGGCAGCTACACACGGAACTTCTGAATAAAGAAGCGCCAGATCTTTATTGCCGGATTTTTTTATCCCCGCCTTAACACCATTTGCCACAAAACCTTTAGCCGTTGTCACCCCGCCTTTTACTATGATCATAAAAGCCCTTCCGTTTCATTATATCCGGCCATTATATTCATATTTTGTATCGCCTGCCCTGCTGCGCCTTTAGTTAAATTATCGATACACGAAATAACTATAAGCGTCTGGCCAGTCACCTTCAGGCCGATATCACAATAATTTGTATATACAACGTCTTTTATCTGAGGAAGCTTTCCCTCATCCGATATCCTGACAAAAGGTTTCCCTTTATAGAAATCTCTATACATCTTCAGGACAGTTTTCGTATCAAGCTTTTCATTCAGACGCAAATATATAGTAGAAAGTATCCCACGGTTCATCGGGATAAGATGCGGCGTGAATACTATGCTTATCTCTTCTCCGGCAACTTGCGAAAGTATCTTGTTTATCTCCGGCATATGCTGATGTTCATTCACCTTGTATGCCTTCAGATTTTCATTCACCTCGCAGAAGGATAATGCGCTGTCGGGCTTACGTCCCGCACCGCTGGTTCCAGACTTAGAATCAACTATCACCCGCTCAGCATCTATCGCCTTAGCTTTAAGCGCAGGAGCAATGCCAAGTATCACACTCGTCGGATAACACCCCGGATTTGCAATAAGCTTCGCCTTCTTTATATCGTTGTAATAAAGCTCCGGAAGTCCATAAACCGCTTTAGGGAGGTTCTCTTTATCTTTATGCTCTACACCATACCATGCTTTGTAAACATCCGGGGGCAATCTATAATCTGCGCTTATATCTATTACCGATTTTCCCGCTTTGATAAATACAGGAACGATATCCATTGCGGCTTTGTGCGGCAGTCCCATAAAAACAAAATCTACATTTTTAGCTATAGCCGCAGGGTCAATCTTTTTACATACAAGGTCGATCCTTCCCTTAAATGCCGGGAACACAGTAGAAATAGGTTCATCCGTATCGGAAAAACGCGCAAGCTCGGTTATCTGAACACCCTTATGCCGCAAAAGTATCCTGATGGCTTCTTCGCCGGCATAACCTGTCGCACCCAATACTCCAACTTTTATCATCGGCTTCTCCTCATTACCAACTTTAAAATCCCGTCGGGAACGTAACTTCATATTAAAATAAAAAACCTATCGTGTCAACAAAATTCGTCGTCGGAAGCTGCCACGATAGGTTCTTTAAACTCGTCGGAGATATTATTTTATCTCTTTGTAAACTGGAATCGCCTCCTGGCTCGCTTTCTGCCGTACTTTTTGCGTTCCCTGCCCCTCGAATCCCTGGTCAGGAATCCCGCTTTTTTAATATCGGCTTTAAGCGCAGAATCCATCTTCACAAGCGCTCTGGCAATACCCTGCTTAACCGCGCCGGCCTGGCCGCTTAATCCGCCGCCATCCGCGTTTATAAATATATCCACCTTGGTTTCCAGCTTAGCTGTTTCAAGCGGCTGCATTATTACTAGTCTGTTTGATTCTCTGGGGAAATAGGCATTGAAAGGTCTCCCATTTACGGTAACCTTGCCTTCTCCTGCCATCATCCTGACACGCGCTATAGAATTCTTACGCCGTCCGGTCGCTATGTATTGAGCTTTCTCTGCCATTAGTTATCTCTCTCCGTTAATCTATCTTTAGAACTTTAGGCTGTTGAGCCTGATGCGGGTGGACATCTCCCGGATACACTCTCAGCTTCTTTAAAAGTTTTGCCCCAAGCTTGCTTTTAGGAAGCATGCCATGAACCGCATGCCTTATTATGCGCTCCGGACTCTTCGTCATTACAGCCGCCATCGTTTCACTCTTCAGACCGCCCGGATATGCAGAGTATCTCAAATATTGTTTCTGCCCCATCTTATTTCCGGTAGTCTTTACAAATTTAGCGTTTATTACAATCACTTCGTCGCCCGTATCCTGGTGAGGCGAATAAATAACTTTATTCTTACCCATCAGTATAGATGCTACTTTGGCAGAAAGTCTGCCGAGAACTTTATCCTTGGCGTCGACTACATGCCACGTCTTCTGAATATCTTTTTCTTTTGCAATGTAAGTTTTCATAGTTTTCCCTAAGTTAATCCAAAAAAAATCGCCTCTTCACTAGAGGCGATTTATAGTAACATACCCCTCCGGTATTGTCAAACATTATTTTAAGTTAGCTATTTTACGCCGCTGTCCAGAATGCTTTCATTTCCAACTTTAAATTTTCAATAGCGGATGCGACTTTCTGTGAAAGGAGCCCCACCATCCTGTTGATACAGCCCGAAACACGCTGAAGCGCCTGCAATTCTGTTTCGTTTTCAGGCGGAACTAAACCATTTAAGAATTCCTGCCTCTGCTCATCACTAGCAAAGCATCCTTCGAGAGACTGCCTGAACAGCATATTTACTTTTTCATTACCTTTTTTCTCATCATAAAGCAGCGCAAGTATACCTCTTTTATAATATATCTCCGCCTGATAGAAAGACCGCTCGTTGGAATTGACAGACAAACTCTCATACCCTGAAGGCATATCGATATTTATCACGCGCACATTCTTAAGGAGATCCGGACGTCTTTCGGATACTTTTCTTACCACCTCGGCAGATGTTCCATTTGCTGTTGTAAGTATTATACCCTGTCCGCGGCTTTTAGCCAACTCTTCCAGAAACCCTTCCAGGTTTTTCTCAGTATAAAGATCCACTATATCTTTACCGTGTTTCTTTTCTATATCCTTAAGCGCTCTTCTCATCGATTCAGTCAGACCTATATCATGCTGGGGAGAAAAGATCTTCAGATTTAATTTATGCAAAATCTCCACTGTTTTATAAACGCTTCTCATGGTGCTGATGTTAAGTTCGGTAATTTTATTCATGCCTTCCAAATTACCAGGACCCATATTAGGTGCATAGGGTACTGTAAAGTCCATGATCGCATTTGGCAGATATCTGACAAAACTGCAGCCCATATCCATCAACTGGCCGCGTGAAACGCTCACGGTAACATCCAATTCATTACCGTCTACATCCAGCGCCTCAGCTTCGACCTGGTCGCTCTCCCCAATGCCCGTAACACGCAATTCGCTTATAGCTTGCAACTTTGCAGATCTATAACCGAGGATCACATCACCCTCTTCTATCTTAGTGTTTTCTTCGATCGGCTTACCGGCCAATTTATTGGTTTTTTCTTTAGCAAACCTAGCTTGTGCCTGCGCATAAGCGGCTTCATATGTTTCCAATATAGCAATATTATGCTCTTTAATCAGCTCCAATATGAAATCATGGTAATTTAGTCTTGGTTCCGCCGTAAGAGCGTCCACATCACCTGCTTTTATAAGCGGGTTGAGATTGAAATCGCTTTCGTGATCATCCCAAGTGTTATCAGGCTGCGTAGTTGTCGTAGGCTTTCTCTCAGGACTATCTTCTCTTATATTAGCCATACCCTTAACGCTCTTGGCCAATTCAGACAATCTTTCTTTGACAATAGGATTTGGTTCTTCGACAATAGCCTCTGCTACCAACGCAGACACATC
>JBAYMS010000058.1:0-8994 GCA_041663425.1 Candidatus Omnitrophota bacterium | reverse complement strand
TCCTCAGTTTACCTATATTCAAACGGTTAGAGTATATATATTGTATCCTGCCCAAACTCCCGGAAGCTATCAATTCTTTGAGCTTAACTACGGCAGGATGATAATATAATATATGCCCTACCATTATTATCCTGCCTTTTTCATCGGCAAGCTTTCTAAGCTCTTCACCTTCCCTACTATTCAAGGCCAGCGGCTTTTCCACAAATACATCTTTACCGGAAAGGATCGCTTTCTTCGCAAGGTTATAGTGCGTAGAAGCCGGAGTAGCCAGCGCGACCGCTTTTATGCCCCGATCCCCAAATATCTCATCCATATTAGACGTATAATTTATTCCGGGAAAATCTTTCTCGAACCTCAATACCGTATTCGCATCAAGGTCACACGCCGTGCGCACAACGCCCATCTCGTACATATTACGAAACACGTTTTTACCCCAATACCCCAAGCCTATAACTCCTACAGATTGTTCCTTACTTGTAACCATTTTTCTCTCCCACTGTTTACTTGTCTTTAGCTCGCGCCTGATATAAAAGCAGGCATAAAAATATAGGTAATACCTGTGCCCTAAAACGGCAAGTAGTGCCTAGATTATACCCTACAAACCCATAGGCGACCGCCCACACTGTAACGAGGATTATTACCCATATAACCAGCGGATCAATAAGCTCTTTCGGTCTCAATCTGGCCATAGCGACAATAAATAATATTACTAGCACAATCCCTTCCAAACCTGCTAAAAACCCGAACACATTACGCACCTCTCCGGGTAACGGCCGAAATAAAACGGTAAACATCCCGGCTGGCACATAACACACCATATCCCACGTATTTCTGAACTTCAAAGCCTCCACATTCCCAGCACTACCGCCAACAGCAAAGTCTTTTACTTTTTCCATTGCCAGATCGGCAAGTTTTTTATCGGGACCAAGCCCAAAATGCGAAACAAAAAGTTGAGCGCAGATCAAAAACAAAACGACTAATAGAACTATAAAGATTGTCTTCATCCTGATACTTTTCACCCGAAATGAAAATCCTACGGGAAGCATTGCAATCATCATCATAGCGCCAAGCCATACCCTTATTAAAGATGTAAACACCAGGCCCCCAAATAACGGCAATAGATAATGCCATCCACCGGTCCTGCCCCACTTGACGACCCCGTAAGAATATAGCGACATCCCCAGCATCACCAAAGGTTCCTTACCAAGAATAGATGACCAAAAGAGGAGCGATGGAAAAAGCGCTAGGATGTACAATAATACCGGTTTTTCCTTTTTCAAAAAAGCTACGGCGGCCCGGTAATATATATATATCGCCGCAAGACCTATCATACCAAAACTTATTTTTATGGCGTGGTACGATCTGATAAAACAGTGGCTATGGAGCCAGGAGATGGCTATTACTATCTGGTTCGGCTTGGGAAGATTCAGAGCTTTTATCTCGTCAATACTCATCTTTCCCCACATAAAATATCCGTATGAATCTAAACCGTAATGGTTCTCGTAAAGGAGCATTAAGCCAAGCGCCACGGACACTTTTACACCCCATATTATCAGCAGGTTTTTTTTATCCTGAGGACTTACGGGCCACAACAATATCGTACACCCCAGTAGAAATGCCCATAAAAGTCCTATGATATAATCAAGCTTGATATTATCCGACTGGATAAAATGCCCACAGGTCTGTACTATATTGAGAAATTTCGGGATTATTAATATTGCGACGGCCACGGCTGCAAAGCCCAAGCCTATTATCACCTTCGGATTTCTATTAATATGATCTATTCCTATATTCACAATGCCTGCCTTTTCATACTTTTCCCACTAGAGCGTAATCGATCCAGCGCAACCTTGTATAAATCTTCGTAAGCCTTGGCCATAGATTCCACTGTATGATGGGATCTGATATACTCCGCTTGTTGGCTGCTAAGAACTCGCCTTTTTGCCTGATCACGAAGCAACTTAATGGTTTCACTGGCGACTTTTGACAAGTTTTTCTCCGACCATATCCAATCTTTTGGCCTAGCTTTGTAATCGTTGCGCAGTTGTATCGCAAGGACTGGTATTTTTAAATATGCGGCCTCCAACGCCGCTATACCGGTAACAGGACCTACGTTAAGAGTTATATAAATATCCATTATAGACAATGGTAAACGCGAATCCAATATAAGCCCGGGCATATGTACTTGCTTATCAAGACCATATTTATTTATAAGAGAGCGCATATTATCATATTCCGGACCATCTCCTCCGATAATAAAATGCACATCCGACCCTAAGGCATTTGCTATGTAAGCGAATATCGGCAAATAGAGCCATGGCTTACGATCTGGACGCAATCTACCAACGGCACCTACGATGTATCGGCAATTATCCGGTATGCCCACTTCTCTGCGATATCTCTCTCGCGCGATAAGATCCACATCCGTCAGCCTTTGGAATGAAATACCGTTATAAATTATCGCCGACAATAACGAAGGTCTACGTTTTGTGAATTCACCCCAATATTTATCTTCTGCCATTAACACAAACGCATCGAAATGTTCTGCCAGCCTGGCGTGCGCCCATTGAAGAGATGCCGGTATCGACATACCGACAGAATGATACGTTTCAATGATCGCTGGCCTTTTACAACGCAGTACAGCAAACATAAAATGCGCGAGAGTGCCAAAGGCTACGCCATAGGTCAGATGACAGTGTAAAATGTCCTGCTGCGCAAGCCATTTCCGATTCCGCCATATCCAGGGAAATACGCTTATATAGAGGCTCCATCTGGTATGGGGCATTTTATCTGATACATAAACTATTTTAACGCTCGGATGGAGAGTGCCGCTGAGCTGCGCCGCATCGACTGGATACGCGGCTATAATAGTAACTTCATGCCCCGATGACACCGCATAGTTTGCCAGGTCGGCCGCCACTCTTTCCGCCCCACCTTTAGTGAGTAAAGGAATTGTATGCGTTATTTTCATTATCATATCAGCCTTTTATATTATCTTTACACGCTGCCCATTATTCTCTATAGACCTCTGAGTTGCCTCCAGCATCCTGACCACTTTAAGCCCTGCATTGCCATCGGCCAACGGTTTAGTCCTGTCACGGACGCACGAAATAAAATGCTCCACTTCCGCGCTTAATGCCTCCCTATTGTCCAGCTTAGGAGCAATCATATCCCCCGTGCGATAATCCACTATTACCTTATGGATAGAATTGACATCCTTCGCATTGCGGACGACTATACCCTTGTCGTATATTTTAACTTTTTCACTAAACTCCATATCATCATAGACTATCATTTTGTTTGTTCCGCCTATAAGCATACGCCGTATCTTCGCCGGCGATATCCAATTTATGTGAAGATGCGCGATAAGTTGGCCCTCATACTCTATGTGCACATATGCGATGTTTTCGAGTCCGTTGACAGTATGTGAAGTACCCACAGCCGTAACAGCTACCGGACTAGCTTCTATGAGATGATTAATTATAGAAATATCATGCGGCGCCAGATCCCATATGACGTTGACATCGCTTTGGAACAACCCAAGATTTATCCGCACGGAGTCGATATATAAAAGCTCGCCCATCTCACCGGAACTAACTACTTCCTTTATTTTACGAACCGCTCCAGTAAATAGGAAAGTGTGGTCTACAGCTATAATTCTCGACTTTTTGTCGGCTATATCTATCAGCTCCTCAGCCTCCGCCACCGTCATGGTAAAAGGTTTTTCTACTAGTATATCTTTACCTGAGTTCAAAGCGGCTTTGGCAAGCTCGAAATGCGAAGCAACCGGAGTAGCAATAAGTACCGCGTCTATATCTTTTTTGCGCAGAAGTTCATTAAAATCGGACACGATCTCGCAAGACGGATGTTGCTGTTTTGCTAGCTTCGAGCGCGCTGGACTAAGCTCGCATATAGCTGAAAGTTTACACTCCGGGTTATTCGAAAAGTTTCTCGCTAGGTTTGGCCCCCAATACCCAAAACCTACTAAAGCCACATTAACCATGTATCCTCCACGATTAGTAAATCACGGATTCCATAATACCATATAAATAATACATCTTCTATTCCTCCCCCACTTTTCTTAATATGCGGGCGGGATTCCCGGCTACTATAGTACCTGCGGAGACATCTTTCACAACAACACTACCCGCACCGACTATCGCGTTATCTCCGATACTGATACCGCATAGTATAGTAGCATTATTACCGATAGAAGCGCGCTTACCAACCTTGGTAGGCACACAGACCCATTCATCAGCCGTCTTGAATTCACCATTTTTATTAGTAGCCCTAGGTAAAAGGTCGTTCGTGAACATAACCCCGTGCCCTATGAACACCTCGTCGGCGATCTCGACTCCTGAACATATGAATGCATGACTCTGCACCTTTACCCTCTTACCGACAGAAGCGTCTTTTTGTATCTCGACAAAAGGCCCGATAAACGATCCGTCTCCAATAGAGCAACCGTATAGGTTCACGAATCCGGCCAGGCGAACATCTTTGCCAAATTTCACATCAGCGGATATCCTGCTAAAATCAATGCCAGCTTTACACCCCATATTAGACCTCATATTTGCCTCCATTTAATATTTTTTCGTCTTCCGCATTAAAAGATTGTCGAATTCTTTTTTCTCGTGCGCATACAAATCTTCCAAACTGCACTCTTGCAGCCCCTTGCGCCTGGAAGCTAAGGCCATTTTTGTAGTTTCATCGGCATGACGTAAAAGGTATATCGCTGCCTCGCCCATCTTTTGCCAGTCTCTAAACGGTACGACTAATCCGGCACCGCCACCTCCCACGAAATCCCCTTGCCAATCCCTGTCGTATGCCACTATCGGCAGGCCTGCCAGTGCGCTTTCGAACAGTGATCTCCCGGTTAAAGGGCTAAGAGACGCGAAACAACCTGCAAGAAGGTTTGCCAAACTATTCTGATTTAAATTACCTAGAAAATAAACCCTGCTGCTTATATTCAATTCATGCGCTAACTTTTCTAACCAGCCCCGCATAGGGCCGTCGCCGGCCATTATCAGTGCACATCCTGGAACATTCTTGTCTATAACGGAAAACGCGCGTAATACATCGTCCGGATGTTTTACTTCGGTTAGCCTGCCGACATATATGAAATGCCTCGTTTTGCTACTCGAAATAAAAAAATCATCCTTATCTCTGAGGCACGGCTCCATAAGGTGCCGCTGATTTATCAACTTGCCATTAGAAAATATTGTAGCCCTGTCGCGGCGCGCTCCGTTCTTCAAAGCAAATTCTAAGTTATTCCTGTTTACTCCGGCCACAAGATCGGCACAGCTAAACACTATCCGCTCTATCATCTTCTCAACCCACCTCCAGCGAAAAAGGCGCGGCATAGCCGGGATCCCAGTAGCCTTAAATGTGTCGTCATAATTAGCCGCAACCCATACTACTAAAGATGCCCCGGAAAATATTTTCACTGCCAACCCGATAATGCCACAAAAATATGGATCCGTGCTAATAATAAATTGAATACGTTCCCTCTTTACCAAACCGATCAAATAAGAAATAAGCCTTATCTGCGATACGATAAAATTCAACGGGAAACAGTATTTTAAATACTGGAAATAAGCCGATGAGCCTTCTATTGCAGTTTGCCTGCCGGAAAACTCCGTTATCGATACTTTAAAACCATCACACTCAGGTTTTCTGTTTTCGGGTATATCAGCTATGGGATGCACGCCCCATATGTGGTCAAAATATCCGCCGCACTCTCTCGAAACAAACTCCTGCTCCAACTCACGCTCTCTGCACATCTTTAATGTGTACGCCGTGTCCAAAAACAACGCTCTCGGGCCGGCCTGTGAAATAACAGTTTTTTTTGAGTCCACCTTATTCGTCTTGTGCCATCCAAGCCTCGGCCTTATTACGCGCTCCAGATATAATTCCTTGCAATCGATATTCACATTCGGATTATGCATCCAGCGTTTATATATAACGGGCTCTGCCATTTCCTTAAGCCTTACGGGAAACAATAAACCCGCTGTCTTTATGAAAACCTTCATCCCTACCTGAACAGCCTGATACCTTATTAATTCAAACCATAAGCGAAGCTTAATAGGATAATATATCGACGAGCGGCCAACCCTTTTCCAATGATCACAAAAGAGAGCAGCAAACGGCAAATACCACCACGGTCTCTTATCCTTCCCAAGGAAAAACCTATAATCCTGATCTAAGGTATTCCATTTCTCGCGGCTAAAATATCTGAAAAGCGGTTTTTGAACCTGGACAAAATCGCCATATATAGAAAGTTCCTGGATAAAAGCTATGTCAGTAGCTATACTTTTGCGGAACATCATGGTCTTCCGCATAATAGATGACCGGTAAAGGCCATACATAGCGGTCGCAGGCAGATTCTTAAGGGCTTCCTTATATCGCCCCACTATCCCGGCCACGCCGACGAATGTATCCAAGGAAATGGTGCATAATTTTTCCGCGCGGCCTTCTACGAACGAATCGGTATACGATTGGCATAACACCGCGCCCGGATGTTTTTCCAGCATTTCTACACATTCGCTCACAAAAGACGGCGCGCGCTTATCGTCGTGAGCGGCCCACATAAAATATTCACCGCTTGAAAGTTCGAATACCCGGTTAAAATTCGCCACCGAACCGAGATTCGTTTCGGCCTTGTAATATTTTATCCTGATATCTTTCGCGGCATAACTTCTACATATAGCGGGCGTAGCGTCGGATGAGGCATTGTCGGAAATTATTATCTCCAAATTACGGTAATCCTGCGCAAGCAGAGAATCCAAAGCACAAACAAGCCCCTTTTCTCCGTTAAAGACAGGCATCCCGATACTGACTAAAGGCTGTTTTTTATCTTCCATTTCACCGTCTCGCCTAGGTTTTTATAAGAATGCCCTGCCCTGTAGGCATTGATAAAATTTCCGCTCCTACGCTCCGGGCAAACTCATCCATTCCTTTTTTCGATAAATCATAACCGATAAATGCATAATCATCCATTAGCATGACCCCACCTTTGATCATAATAGGCCAAAAATATTCTGCAGCTGCTTTTTCAGGCGTTACATTATTCATGTCAAGGTGTACAAAAGCGACGGGTGCCTTTGGAATATTTTTTAAAATCTCGGGGACAAAGCCCTGGACAATATGCGCCTGAGTCCATTCTTTAAAATTCTTTCTTACGCGCTCCACATCATCAGTATAATCACCTCTAGCTATAGCTTTCCGGCTTTTCTCTATATATCCGGCCTTTTTCTCTTCATCGGAAACAATATCCTCATGAATACCTTTAAATGTATCCACAAGATAAAATTTGCGGTCAAGCCTGTTCCAGTCAAGGTAAGTCATTATAGCAGAGCTCATGAAACCTCTATTTACTCCACACTCTACAAAATCACCCTTACCTGCACAAATTGCCTGCGAGGCAGCCCAGCATGCAACGTAAGCTCTCCATTGGATTCCGTAATCGACATCAGCAGCTTTTACACCGCGCTTATAAGCTGCCTGAAATTTTTCCATTTTAAGAGCTTCTGCATTATGAATAGTAGCCATGCCGCTTTCGGCATAAATGCCGGAGCCTGGAATTTTTATAACAAATACGCCGATCATGCTAAGTAGATTTTTTAACATTTGTTTTGCTATATTTTTCATGCGCAGACCTCTTTCTTTATTTTTAGAAGTTTCATTTTTTTTACAATTATTTCGAACAAATCCCTGCAAACCAATAACGCGGCAAGCCAACCCAGGATCAAGCTAAAACCCAATAGGGCAATAAAAGCAATTTGTCCTTTAACATTATTCAGTAAAAATCCGGTAACGCCTGCAACAACAAATGATACTATGCACGGAATTATCAGGTCTCTTACTATGGACGCGCCAACTTTCATATTGGGAATTCCGAGTAAACCAAATATTTGATAAACGACATACTGGGTCAACCCATATAACCCCCAACAAAAGGCTGCCCCCATAACCCCGAAATAGATAACCACAATAGCCAGTAATGGTAACAAAACAAACAGCAAAGTCAGATTCGCAACTATAACCGGCTTTAGCTGTTTTCTGCTATATAGAATGCTCAAGGCAGGATATGAGGAGGCAGATAGCACGGTGCCTGCAACCATGACTGCCAAAATCGGCGCGGCGCCTGCGGCGATATCCGGACTTCTCATCCATACAGACAATATCGGCTTGGCAAGAAAGACGATCAAAGCGGCCGGCGGCAGGATCAGTACGCTCATCAACTGGGATGCAAGATGCGCCTGCTTCCCCAGCGCTTCATCGTCTCCCATGGAAACCAGTTCCGTAAAGCGAGGTCCAAATGCCTGAATTAGAGGCGTAGAAATTCGAGATAATCCCGACGCGACTGCCCATGCCAACATGTAGAAACCAAGCGCTTCCAGCGAAACTACCCTACTCAAGATCATTTTGTCCGCCTGCGTCATTATTATGCTTAAAGCCGTAATCAGAATCATCCCGCCCGCAAATCCCTTAACTGACTGCAGAATGTCCATAGAAAATATCGCGGAACACTTATCAATGTAAACTTTTTTCCAAAGCAGCCACCGCATCCCTACTGTCTGCAACGCACACACAATAATCTGCCATAAAAAAAATAACCGGATATCCGGGGATATCTTCCATAATACGATAACCGCTCCTAGCCCGCGCACAGTGCCAAAAAAAGCAAGAAAACCTGAGCACTCCACTTGGCGTTGCAAACCCATTAAGCCAGCTATGTAAAGCCCTGAGGGAACCTGGACTACAAGTGAAATTGCCATCAGCATTAATGCGTCCCTGATTAACTCGGGAGAAGAACTTCCCGCATGAAACCAGCTTTTTCCAAAAAACCAAGCGCACATAAGAATTCCCAAGCCTACTATCAAAACAATAGCCCAGTAGACTAATTCCATGCTTCTCAGTAAAACAGGTATTTTTTCTTTTTCTTCCGGTCGCGCCGCAAGCCAGGCAATCTCCCGCGCAGCAGTTGCCGAT
>JBAYMS010000057.1:0-9613 GCA_041663425.1 Candidatus Omnitrophota bacterium | reverse complement strand
CAGGACAACCTCATCACCTATCTTCACATCCTTGATATGCCCGACGTCTATCATCGTCTGGTCCATAGTCACCCTGCCAACCACGGGGGCGCGCCGGCCTCTGACCAGCACCTCTGCCCTGTTCGAGAGGTTGCGCATGTAGCCGTCGGCGTAGCCGATAGGCAGCGTGGCGATCTTGGTATGTTTCTGCGTGATGTAAGAACGGCCGTAACTTATCGCACGTCCGGGTGGTGTTTCTTTAATATATGCCACCCTCGTCTTTAACGATAATACGGGTTTCAATTTTATTAATTTCGGAAATGTATGCTTAGGATACATGCCATAAATTATAAAACCGGGACGGACAAGATTTAAATGTGATCTCTTAAAATCTACGGTGGCAATAGAATTAGCCGCATGCTTAAGCGGTATTTTTATATCAAACCCCTCGATTCTTTCCAGAAGCTTTTCGAATGATTCGATCTGATAATTTGTAAAGAAATCATCGCGGCCGACGCTCGAGAAATGCATATATATGCCTTCGATGATAATATTCTTTTCTTCTGCGAGATTTTTAATAAAATTGAGCGCTTCTTCATGCCATATGCCTATACGGCCCATGCCTGTATCTATTTTTACGTGGACCTTTACCTGGTGACCGTTCGCCGCTTCTTTGCGGATCGCGTCGAGAAGACTTTCGCTGCAGAGAGTAAGAGTAATGTCATTCTCGACCAGGACCTTAACTTCATCGGGCAGCACAGAACCGAGAACGAGTATCGGCGTCTTTATACCATATTCCCTTAGCCTGACCGCCTCATCTGTAGTCGCAACGCCGAGATAATTGACTCCTATCTTCTCAAGCACTGTCGACACTTCCACAATACCGTGCCCGTAAGCGTTGGCTTTAACTACCGCCATTATATTTATATTTCTGCCAAGCAGCCGTTTGACCTGCCTGCAATTGTGTTCTATCGCTTTAAGATCAATCTCCGCCCAGGTAGGCCTGTAACGCGGCTTCGAATGTCCATTCTTTGTAATCACCTGCATTCCTGTCATGTCAAACTCCCTTTATATCGCATTCCCTGGAGTATAAATACATAGGCTCCAGATCTTCAGCGCTTGTTAATTTATTATTTTTAAAATATTCCATCCCGAGTTTTGCGGCAATATCCGCCCTGGGATGCCAATTTATTTTTTTATTCTCAGGCTTTCCTATCAAGTGCAGCGCATCACCCAGAAAAACAACATTATCATATTGTCCGCTTTTTTTCATCAGCTCTTCGGCCGAGATGAGCAGATATTTGGAAATTCTTTTCATATTTTTTCCGTCCGATTTATAAAAGCATGCATAAACTTTATTCTTCCTCGCATCCAGAACAGGACAGACTATACCTTTAAAATTTTTCACATTGCAGGCTATAACGTCCAGCGTCGGGACAGCAACTATCGGTGTGTTCAGCGCGAAGCCAAGCCCTTTAATAGTCGTGACCCCTATCCGCAATCCGGTAAACGATCCCGGCCCTGCGCTTATGCAGAAACAATCTATTTTGTTTAATTTCACTCCTGCCTTT
This sequence comes from Candidatus Omnitrophota bacterium, assembly GCA_041663425.1. Taxonomy (GTDB): domain Bacteria; phylum Omnitrophota; class Gorgyraeia; order 2-01-FULL-45-10; family 2-01-FULL-45-10; genus FEN-1322. The sequence goes on along the minus strand of JBAYMS010000057.1, from coordinate 8,063 downwards.
TTTAAAAGTTTTTCTATGGTAGGCACGAGGAGGCTCGAATGCCTCATATGAGAGCGGCGATGGAATTTCGCCGTCACTTTCCCGTCGCACATTAACGCAAGACTCAGATAATCGGTCGATGTATCTACCGCAAGCATGTTCATATTTTTATCTCTATCTTTCTTTTATCCTCTCCGGCCACCTTCATCTTTACTTCTATATATTTTTTCGGCAGAAGCGGACGTATCTTGTCAGCCCACTCTATCACTGCAACCCCGTCGCCGTAAAAATATTCCTCGTAGCTCTCGGCATCGAGGATCGTCGACCTGTTCAGCCGGTAAAGATCGAAATGGTAAAGAGGAAGCCTGCCCTTATATTCTTTTATTATCACAAATGTGGGGCTATTTACATAGCGGGGATTTTTTACACCAAGCCCTTCGGCGATACCCTTGGTCAGGACGGTCTTGCCGGACCCAAGGTCTCCTATAAGAGCAATTACTGAGCCTTTTTTTAATTTGCGGGCCAGCTTTACGCCTATTGCTATCGTCTCTTCTACGCTATTTGAAATTAGTTTCATTAAAAATGCAGAAAACCTTTTTTACTGATACGTTTTTCTTTCCAGTCTTTGCCGATAATTTTGTATCCGCATCTTTCCGATGTGATTTCCCCTATCAGGCTTACCGGCGTTTCAAATCTCAGGCTATAATGCCGGATGAAACGCTCTGCCTCTTTCGCGCCCATAGTGAAGAGAAGCTCAAAATCTTCCCCGTCGGTAACGGCACTGCCGAAAGAGCGGGCCTTGTCCGAGACAGGTATCAGGTCTTCATAAATAAGAGCACCCTTTTTACTCGCGCTTAATATACGCGAGAGATCCAGGAGAAGTCCGTCGGATACATCGATCATCGAATTTACCTTAAAATTTTTAACCAGCATCCGTGCTTCATTAAGCCTCGGCATGAAATCAAGATGTTTTCCTTTTATGGAACCCCCGAGAAATCCTGTTACAAATATCCCGTCGCCTTCCCGGGCGCCGCTGCGCAAGGTGAGGAATTTCTTTTCAACCTCACCTATAAGCGAAATATCTATGACTATTTTAGCAGACTTCGATGTGTCGCCTCCGACTATATTTACTTTAAATTTTTTCGCGGCCGCATTCATTCCGTCGAAAACACCATCGGCAAAAGAGACCGGCAGCTTCGGGTCGATACCAACCGAGACGAGCGCGTATTTAGCAACTCCGCCCATCGCCGCGATATCGCTTAAGTTCCGCGCCATAGCTTTCCAGCCGATCTGGAACGGTGTAGCAAGTTTACGCTTGAAATGGACATCCTCGATAAGCATATCGCATGTAAAAAGAAGGTATTTGCTGCCGGGGCATTTGATCACAGCCGTATCGTCGCCAATACCCCTGAATACATTGCTGTCATTTTTTATTTTTCGCGATATGCGCTCTATAAGCCCAAGCTCGCCGATATCTTGTATCTTCATCTTCTCTTTAAACTTTCTTTATAGGGGCGCTTGAACACACCCTCTTCGGTAACTATCGCCGTGATAAGCCCGTTCGGCGTAACATCAAATGCAGGATTATATACTTTAACTTTCCGCGGCGCAATAAATTTCCCGCCTATCGACCTGACTTCATCCGCACCGCGCTCCTCTATCGGTATTTCCCTGCCCGTAGCTATATTGCGGTCAAATGTCGATAGCGGCGCAACGACGTAAAACGGCACACGATGATATTTCGCCAGAACCGCCACGCTATAAGTTCCTATCTTATTAGCGGCATCCCCGTTTGAAGCGATCCGGTCAGCTCCGACGAAAACTTTATCGATCTTTCCCTTAGCCATAAGGCTTGCCGCCATATTATCGCAAATAAGCGTCGTCTCGATACCCTCATGCATCAGCTCCCACGTCGTAAGTCTCGCACCCTGCAAGAGAGGCCGTGTCTCGTCAGCGTAAACCTTAATGCGCTTTCCCTGTTTTTTAGCCTCAAACAATACTCCGAGCGCGGTTCCATAGTCGGCCGTCGCCAGCCCGCCCGCGTTGCAGTGCGTCAGGATAGTATCGCCGTTCCTGATCAGCCCTGCGCCATGCCGTGCCATCCGCCGGCACGCGTCCTTATCCTCAGCTATTATTTTAAGCGCTTCTTTAAACAATACGCTCTTTATCTGCATAACACTCTTAGCGCTATTCTCTTCTGCCGCACATCTCATCCTGGCCAGCGCCCAGAATAAATTTACCGCTGTCGGCCTGGACGAAGCAAGATAGCGCACTATATTATCAATATCACGCAAAAGTTTTTTCCCGGTCGGGGCTTTAGAACTTTTTGCACCCAGCACAACACCGAGCGCTCCGGCTATGCCTATCGCTGGTGCGCCCCGCACCTGCAATTTCTTTATCGCATGCCAGAGCGTTTTAATATCCCCGCACGAAATATATTTAAATTTAACAGGAAGAAGCGTCTGGTCAACCAGCTTCACTTTACCGCTATCCCAGAATATCGTATCTACCGGCATCGTTCGTTTACCCCCATACCGCTCTGGCCAAAAAGTTGCGTTTTATACTTATAGCTTTATAAGGACACACCTCGTGACAGCAAAGACACCGCACACATTTATTATAATCTATTTTACAGAAATCCGCCCCTATTTCAATAGCGCCGACAGGGCATGTAGTTTTGCACAGGTTGCATTTTTTACAGATGGCTGCATCGATAAACGGTTTAAATTTAATAAGCTTTGCGATGGCATTCAATGTTCCCGACGGTATCATCCTGAACATAGCCGTCTGCGGCAATTTAAAATCCGGCACCATGAAACTATCTATACTGTCGCCTGTCAGTTCTATGCGGCTTAAATCCGCCTCACCCAGGCCTGCCTCAAAAGCTTCCTTAGTGATGAGCACTTCTAAAGGCGACAGGCCCACTACGGCTGCAACGACCGCATCGACGGCAACCGCATCGGCGCTGGCCATCACCAGGCCCATCTGCCTGGCTTTCCCTCCTGATGGCCCGTCCCCCTCCATCGCCGTTATGCCATCCAGGACGGTAAGATGCGGCTTCGCTACTGAATAAACTTTCGCAATGATCTTTGCGAAGTCCGCTTCTTTAGGGGCGCGGGAGTGGCACTCCACTTTATTAAGCCCGACCACAGTTCCGTACATATTTTTTATACCTGCCGTCATCATGGTAAGGCAATGAGTTTTAAATTTCGGCACGGAAATAACCGCGGCGCAATCAAACAGGTAACGTGTAAAAGGTATACCGTCAACAAATCTGGATGCGGTAAATTTTACCAGCTCCACACCTTCGTCAGCGGCAATCCTGCGCATCCCTGATTTTTCAAATACTTCGTCAACATCAGCGCCGTATCCGCCGGGAGAATCACCTATGATAGGTGTGGCACCCGCCTTTTTAACAAGCCGGACAACGGCCCTCACAACCTCAGGATGAGTATCGACAGCTTCTTCGGGCAGCCGCGCAGAGAGAAGATTGGGTTTCACGAGCACTTTTGCACCCGGGCTGACGTATTCCTCCATCCCTCCGACAAGATCGACGCATCTCTTCACAGCATCAAAAACTTTATCTGTATCATAAGTGCTGCATTTCGCAAGCGAAACTTTTACCATTACATTCCCTTTACTGACTTTGCCAGAAAGACTAGAAGAACCATGCTGAAATTATGCATCATGTGAACTGTCACTGAAGAAACGAGCGTCCCTGTCCTTTCGTATAAATACGCAAGCAATATTCCCAGGACCATTATCGGCAGAAATCCTACGGCATGCGTATGAAGGGCCGCAAACAAAGCGGATGTTATCATAGTAGCCCAGAATACACCTATATATTTTTTTACAGCGCCGTACATAAAACCCCTGAAGAACAGCTCTTCCACTATGGGACCGGCGATCGCGGCGAATATGCTGGTGTAAAAAAGAAATAACGGATTACTCTGCCGCATAAACAACTCAACAACCACCTGTTCTTTAGGCGTATAGTGGATAATGTTCGTAACTATAGATGTCAGGATGAGTATCAGGAACAAGGCCGGCAATATAGCTATATATCCGACGACACCGTAAAAAACATTTGCGGAAAAATTCTTAAAGGCAATACCCAATGACGCCAGTTTCTGCCCATACTGGCGCAGGGCAAAATATATTATGAATACTATGACAAGGCCATCCAGGATAGTAGAATTAAATATCATTCTGAGATCATCATTTTTTATTATCGGGAATGTCCTTGCAAGAAAAGACTCCATCATAACCAAGACATAACCGAAGAATAAAAACAATATCACAACCCGCACGACGTCTACCAGGTTCCAGCTTACCGCACCCGGTCTGTATGTATGAATATCTAATATGTTGCCGGACAGGCGCCTTGCGAACAATACAACATCCACCGCCACCCCAAGGAATAATACCATCATTATAAGAAGCGACGCTATTATAAATATCCTGGCAAGCTGCTTATCATCCTGAAGGACTTTTTCTATCTGCTGATTTTTTAAAAGGGACTCTTCCGCCTTTTTCTCTTGTGAAATAACTGTTTTTTGTTGTCTCGCCTTTTCTTTGTGGCTGCCGGAGGAAACAATAAAACTGACCAACGCAACAAATATCAGGAGAAGTATATACAGCCGCTCTTTCCGAATAAATTCCACGATCTTTCTCACCCTGTAACCCCATATCTCCTGAGCCTGAATGCCGCTCCGGCATTTCTTGCGATCTCTTCACATTTATCTATGTCTATACCGGGAAGATCGAGGCACGTAACTTCAGTTTCTATGTTGCGGCTGGTGCAGTCTTTGATAAAACTTAGAACATGTTTAAATGTTTCAGGCCCAAATTTCGGCAGACACACCTCATCATATTTTTCCTGCGTATCTGCGTTCAGGCTGACAGAAATCTTATCCACAAGGCCTGTAAGCTCTCCGGCTATCGGTCGGGAATTTATAAGGTCTCCGTGCCCATTTGTAACCAGCCTGACCCTCCCCCGTTTCGATTTAACCCATCTCGCTATCTCTTTCAGGATATCAAGCCTCATGGTCGGCTCGCCATAACCGCAGAACACGATCTCTTTATATTTTGCGGGATCACCGATCGACCTCAATATCTCTTCGAGCTCCGGGTCTCTATCCAGTTTGAGATTATGCCCCTTTACAAAATTTGTATCGTTCCGGACACAAAAGCTGCAGCTGTTTGTGCACATGTTCGTTATGTTAAGATATAGCGAATCCCTTATCTCGTAGGCGATCTTCGACCCTTCTGCCTGGGGCATCAATTTAAAAAGAGCATTGGCATTATGCGTCGTTATACGGGCTATATCGCTTTCGGTAAGTTTGGTGATATCGGCCAATTGACTGACAAGGTATGTCAGATATGCAGGCTCATTACGCTTGCCGCGGAGCTTTTGGGGTGCGAGATAAGGCGCATCGGTTTCGAGCATCAGCCTGTCGGTCGGAACTTCCCCGGCAACATCTCGTAAATTGCCGGCATTCTTAAATGTGATATTACATGTAAACGAAATATGCAGGCCAAGATCGAGAGACTGTTTCAGGAAGTCTTTATCTCCGGAAAAGCAGTGCATCACCCCTCGAAGGCCGGGCCACTTCTCTTCTTTTAAAATTCTTATAGCATCTGACGCGGCATCTCTTGCGTGTATTACAAGCGGCAGGTCGAGCTCCCTGGCAAGGCGGATAAATTTCCTGAACGCAGCTTCCTGTTCATCTTTTGGAGAAAGATTTCTGAAAAAATCGAGGCCCACCTCTCCTATGGCTACCACTTTTTTATCCTTTGCCATTTCTTTAAATTCTGCTATCACTTTATCGGTAAGCGAGCTGGCTTCATGAGGATGGACGCCCAGAGTGGCATAAATAATATCGGAAGATACTGCGAGATCAAAAGCACGGCGGCTTCCTTCAATAGAACTACCAACGTCTATTATGGCTCCGACGCCCGCCTTCTTAGCCCTGTCTATAACTTCATCACGATCTTTATCGAAATCATTAAAATCGAGATGGCAATGTGTATCGATTAACATAGTTAAATTATTTTAACTCAAAAAGAAGGAAAATGGGAATTATTTTTCTTTATCGGTATTCTTTATGCTGGGGCCATGGAACGGTTTTTCAGATCCTAGCGGCATACCAACATTAGGAACGGCGGTAATGGGCATATTATTGGGGAACATAACCTTGATCTGCGATGCATTTGTTACATCTTCAAATCTTAAAGGCATAAGATTGGCAACAGCCCTGGTATCCTTAAATGATACGGCTGGAGGCATCACAGCTACTGTCTGGACGCCGCTAAACGATACAGGAGAAGATAGTGTCGCAGCTGGTTTGAAACCTTTGAAGGATGCAATTTCAGGCAATGCTGCTGCAGATGTAGAACCTTCAAACGAGGCGACTTTGGGCACAGTTGCTATTGCATGCACTCTGTCAAAAGATGCAGTCTGCGGCAATCTCACAGTACAGACCATACCGCCCAAGTTTTCTTTCGTTTCAGGCATCTCAAGTACGCTAAAGGATCTGATGTTTTCAAATTTTACCTCGGCTGGCAATACTGAGCTAGCCGATGCACCAATAAATACTTCCTGTGTTAATGCGCTTGACGAAATTGATGTTAAATACACACCTTCAAACGATACCCTATCGGTGCTCGGCAATACAACTGATCCAGCCACATCCTTCAGAGCCTGGATAACAGGCTGAGATAATGTTGAATCGATGCTGACACCCTCAAACAGCATTGGTTCTGTTTCAATTTCCGGTATATTGCTAAGACCGTATACGCCTTCAAAAGCAGACACCGATATGGGCTGTGTCATATTTACCGTAACATTGAGCTGCGCAAATTCTTCTTTCATCTTCACCACGTCGGGTATCAGGCCGACATTGGCTGCTCTCCCAAACGAAGCTGCTGACGGCACCGCACGCACTGACGGGACAGGAACTGCCATCATGACACCAGGTCCTGCCACTACCGCTATTTCAGACAACGTCAGCTGGATCGGAGCCTCCGGCATACCCATATTCGGGAAGAACAGGCTATCGTTTATCTGAGGAGTGTTTATATTGTTAGACGGGCCAGGGGTAGGGATATTTGCATTCCAGCCTGTGCAACGAACAAATGTGCTATTAGATGCGGTAATCGTAGTTCCGATATTATTTGAATCGTAACCGTTGAGATAAGAAGCGCTAACAGCTCCTTCAGGATTTATTTTCCACTGCGTTCCCGAAACAGTACTATTGAAAATAAGCAGATTGCCGCTGGTGCCGTTTAATGTCAGCTTGCCTTTAATATCCTGCAGGCTGCCTGCCTCAAAAGTGATCGTCTTCCCTGCGGCCTGACAAGTCAGATTGTTGAAGGTATTATTACCTGTTATTATTGACGTAGTCGTAGGATTAAGCACCACTTCTCCATTGCCAGCCACAAACGTTCCGTTATTAGTCCAATTCCCTGTAATGGTTAAAGTTGAACCTCCGCCCATCGTAAATGTTGCCCCGGAATTTATATTCATATTATTGACCGATATCGACGTATTGAGAGTCGGCTGATTACCCGCGGAAGCTATAACTACACTGCAAGTAGACAACGGTATGAGCCTAACATCCCAGTTATTGGCGACATTCCAATCAGTGGAAGTGTTTCCCGTCCAGGTAACTGTGGCATCCGTGCTCACTATGTTGGCCAAAGTAGTGGGCTGCGTAACAACGTAATTAATGCTGTCAAGGCCACTCAGAGAAAGTCCGGAAATGGCCACTGTTTTATTATTACCAACGTCTTTCGAATCAAATGCACCTATAGCAGAAGATGCATCCAGACTAACGATATCTGATCCTATTACGCCAGATAACGCTGCTGAAGACACATTAATCGTTGCAGAAGTATTGCCATCGTAGAATTTATTATTAGCCGTGATGCCTGATACTGTCAGAGCCTTCGCTGTTATAGAAGCTGTAGCTGTAGGCTGAGTGATTGTGTAGTTGGCTGCGTCAGCACCTGACTTATTAACGCCCAGTATCGTAACGGTCTTGTTGTTTTCCACGGTCTTGTTAGCGAATGAGGCGGTGACT
>JBAYMS010000056.1:0-9781 GCA_041663425.1 Candidatus Omnitrophota bacterium | reverse complement strand
GTATCTTTGGTATTTAACTTTTATTTTATGAACAAAATCAGAGGCGCAGACGCGAAGAGTGCTGTTCCTCCGGCCGCCGTTATTGTTGTATTTTTAGTCTTAGGGATGTTATTTCAGAGTTCAGCTATGGCCGCGGATACGTCGGCCATAGATCTGCTTAAAAAAGTTCCGGCAATCAAAACAGGTATCGGATATTCGATCGTCGATAGCAAGATCAATTATTTATCTACATTTACATTAGCGCAGTACAAGAATTTTAATCTTGAATTTGGTTACGCTGGAGATGCGGAGAATACCGGGGACAAAGTTATCGCAGTTGTGTCGTATGAAGTGTTCGCACTGCGGGATTACATTACCGTGCCGGTATTAGATCTGGTGGAGTGCAATGTTGGGGCATATTATGGCGTGGGAAATATCGGCGGTGGTAATGAGCAGGATTATGGTGTAACGGCGACAGCGATAGAATGGAAATTCTGATTGAAAGGAACCCGTGGTAGTGATTAGCCGGTATTGGTGTCGGTGTTTGGCTCTTAGACTTCTTTATAGGTGGCGGTCGCCAAAGCGATTGTTAAAAAGACTTCTTCCCCTGATCAGGGAAGTTGCACGGCAGAATGGGTATGCAATCGCCGTACATGGAAGCCTAAAACGAGATATCGATTTGGTAGCTATCCCATGGGTCGAAGAATCCAAATCGCCTGAAGAACTAATAATGGCGATTGAAGCAAAGATCGGATGGTTCCATGTCGATCTGGATAATCCGGTTATTAGGTCTCACGGACGCAAAGCATGGTCGATAGTTACTCATGGGGTAACAACGTATATTGACCTATCGGTCATGCCGAGGATGGAACAATGACACTGACCGAAAAAATATTAGCGGTTATTGGATTATGTTGTTTACTAGCTTTTGGTTGGCTTGTGTGGTTATTAATTTCTGGTTTAAGCAAATTCGCATGAGGTGGATATGAATTGGAAAATCGTCGGGATTATCGGAGCGATATTTTTGGTAGCTAGCCTTATCGCCGGCGCGTTTTGGATCGGCTATGAAAAAGGCAAGACCAAAGGGTATTCACTTGCCAGTAAAGATCGCGCCACGCAGTCGTATGAGGCGCAGACTATGACCGTGGCCAACGCGTACGTTTATACTACGCGCAGAGCGTTCTCGTTGTTCTCCTGGGGAACGTGGAGTCTGATCAGTAAAGATGTCCGGGAAGCGGTGCCGGTGGCCACGCAAAACATTTCCTCAGGTTATAATAGTACTGCAGTCGCACCGAAAAAGATAGAGGTGAAGAAATGATCCTACTGATTATTATTACTGCGATCGCATCTTTATTATCGGCGTATCTCTATCATGCCGGCGGCTTGGGAAAAACCACGCCAGAGGAGAAAGCCGAGGATCCCTGGATCCCGCAGTTCATGCGCCGGTCATGGGTGAGGGACTGGTTGTGTCCGTTGTGCTCAATGATCGTGCTATTCACCTGGTGGCGGCCGCTGGTTACGTTGCGCCTGGTGGACATGGCTGCGCTATCATATATATTAATGAGTGTGGCGCTATCGACCTATTGGGATTGGGTAACAGGCAAGGACAATTACTATCTGCATGGATTATTTGTGGGCGCGTCATTTGCACCATTCTGCTGGGCCGGGATGCACTGGTGGGCGGTTCTGGCTAACACTATCATATCATGTCTGTTGATGGGTTGGTTATGTTCCCGGACAGGGAAAGCGGATCTTGAAGAATGCGGACGCGGATTTATTGCAACACTAACAAGAGCGATCTTGATCATCTAATCTACCAAACCGGGCGGCGGAGGGAACCAGGGCCCGAAGCCGCTCCCCTTTTTTCTTGACATTTTGAACTGATATGTGTATATATAGGTCTATGGACTTACACACATATCTATCAGAGATCGGTCGCAAAGGCGGGCAGAGCAGGTCTGATAAAAAAATTGCAGCAGGCAAAATCAACGCTGCAAAAGCATTAGCCGCCCGAAAAAAAACAGTCGCGAAAAAGACTTGCCAGCACAAGCGGCTTGTGTTATAGTTATATTGTAGTCAGGAGCGCAGGACTCCATCACCTGCAGGGTTGCCCCACCCGAACGGGCAAACGGATCGCCTGATCCGTAAAGGAGGACGAGATGGACAAAATCACATACACCGAGGCAAAAAAACAATATGGAACGGCAACTCTTAATGGGTTGACGGTAGCACTGACCGAGCAGGCGGTAGCAGACAATTACGGCACTAATCCTACGCGGGTGTGCTATTATGCGTCCGCTATTGATCGCAAGGGCCGGCGGTATACAGTACGGTGGGAAACTACCACAGATTGGGATGAGGCCGTAGAGGCGGGATATTTAGAGGCACAGGATGATCTGACGGGCGACGATCAAGCACGGCTAGATATATTGCGGGATAAATGCTTGCCGGACTGCGGAGATGAGGGTAATGCGTGCGATTGGGATAATCCGGTAACGATTACATTAATATAATTCATCTGGCGGGGCTAAACACCCCGCCTAAACTTTTGGAGGATAAAATGGAAAAATATACTGTTAGAATCTACAACGCAAATCCCAGGCTGAACCAAAAATTTGCTTGCGAAACAAAATCCGATGCAATAAAAACAGCGAAAACATATACTGGAGATATAGAAATTAAAATCCAAAATAACAATGGTGATTGTATCGCATTTAAAAACGGGGACGAAAAAAATTTAACATGGATAAAATGAGGAGGATACTAACAATGCATAACATCAACCCTGCTTTAATTCACGGCCTAGCACTGCAATGGGCGGAGAAAAAACAACCTGAGGAATTACGTTACCCCGTACAGCGCAATCATCTGGATGTGCGAGTTTATGATCTGACTGGTGATGGATTTTTCTTTATTGCCGGCCACGGCCCAGGGAAATGGTATCGCAGAGATGACTCTATGGACGATCATTATTGTAATACTCAGATTAGCGATGTTCAGCGCGCAATTGATGCAGGTGGGCGCGTGCAGATTGTGGGTGATCGCGGGAAATCGTTTGGGGTGTGGGATAATTGGGGAAGGTTCGAAGATGAGGTTCTAAAATAGCTTGCGGGAATCCTGGCGCTGACTGTATTAGCATGTTCAAGTAAGCTGAATTTGTAAATAAAAGTCATTTCCGGGCTCAAAAAGTTCTCGGTACCGGAGTCGTCGGGGAGCTTAAATAGAGTTTGCGCGAACTCGGCTCTAGAGTGTAATTTTACGCTAGAGCCGAGTTCTTTTTTTTTACTTTGCGTGGGGAGAGAACTGTCAACGGAGAAGGGGCGGTAGGTTATATTGCAGATCCCGTTCTTGACCTCTATTGTTTTGATTATCCGCCGGAATAAGTTCTTTAGCGTGTAGAAATCCTTACTTTCCAGCAGGCTGATTATAAACTCTGCATAGGCTTTGAGCCATTTGGTATCAAACTTCGCATTTTGTGAATTTTGAAGATCAGCAGCTAATTTTTCTTTTTCGATCTGCAGCGATTGTATTTCTGTTTTCAGTTCCCGGATCCTGGGGGCCAGGTCATCAGCATTCAATACTTTGCTGGTCTCGATGGTTTCGTATAGTTTCTGCAGACGACCTTCTTTTGTACGGATAGCGGTATCCACGACACTTATTTCCTGGGTAATTTTGGGAACTGCAGATCTCGCTTTCTCAAACATGGTGGCAGCGAGATCTTTAATGTTTTCTCGGGTAATGATTTTCTTTTTAAGTTGATCTGTTATTTGGCCCTCGAGTTTGACGCGGTTAAAGTCGGGAGCGTCGCAAGCGATTTTGCCTTTACGGCTCTTTGTGCCGCACCTATAGTAGTGGAATTTACCGCCTTTGGCTGATGCTCCTATATATCTAGCGCCGCATTTCCCACAGACGATCAAGCTGGACAGCATATAAGAGTCATTATGTATCATGGGTTCTGAGTTTTCAGGAGACTTACTTTTCAGGATCTGTTTGGCTTTAGCATCCAGATCGCGGTCTATAATGGGCGTATGGCTATTTTTTACGGTGACCGGCTCCAAGAGGGCTCTGATCGGCCGATCGCCGGTATTGAGTTGTTTGCCAAATTTAGTGTCGCCTACATACTTTTCGTTGCGTATGATATATTCCACAACGCTTTTGGTGAAAGCTGCTCCGGATCTCTGGGTCCACCCCTTGCGATTAAGCTCCGTCATCAGATTTTTTATACCGATATCGCCGCAGGAGTACCGTTTATAGACATATTTTACGATCCGGGCTTCTGCAGGTTCAATGACGAGTTTGGCGCGTCTTCGCCCGTTGGATTCACTATAGAGCTTCTTGTACCCAAAAGGGGCCTTCCCGCCGTTCCAGAAGCCAGCCTTGACGTTTTCTACCATACCTTTGATGCTTTCCCTGGCCAGGTTGAGCGAATAGAACTCATCCATGCCTTCAAGGAGGGATTCCAAGAGGACGTCTGTCGGTTCGTTTGATCCGATGGATGGTTGGGTTACTGAAACAACTCTGATTCCCTGCTTCCGTAAGAGGTATTTATATTTTACCGAATCGTAGCGATTGCGCGCAAACCGGTCCAACTTATGAACAATTATCGTGTTAAAAGGCGGAGGTTTTGTCGCGGCCTGTCTGATCATATCTTGGAAAGCGTCGCGATCGTCAGAGGTTCCGGACAGTGCGCGATCCTCAAATATATGCAAGATTTTGAGGTTGTTTTTCTTCGCGTAGTCTATAGCTGCAGATCTTTGAGCCTCGATCGAATAGCCGCCTTCTTGTTGCTTCGATGAAAACCGGCAGTATATGACACAAGATGTTTGAGGGAGTGTATTTTCTATGAGTAGTGGTTTCATTTCAGGGATAGCTTTCCTTGAAGGGCTATTTCATCCTCAATCTTTTTAGAAATAAAAGCATTGTCATACCATTGACCGCGGGTTTTGATAGTAATTTTTACTAACTTGGGAGATAGGACGTCAAAATAGATTCCATAATCACTACCATAGTCTTCAGGCAACCGCGTTCCAATGACCATCCTTTTTTCGTAGTCCTTGCATATAATTGATATATTTAGATCCCGCATGACATTGATAGATGCTTTAAAAGCTTCATTGTAGGATGTTTCGATCGTTATTTCTTGTTTCTTGTCCAGAGTCGATACGTAATCGATTCGGTTATCAAATCTTTGGGCAATGGAATGGCAGCCTGATGAGAACAGTAATATAAAAAAAATAGCGAATATTTTATTCATCATTGTGATTGATAAGAATTTATTAACTTCCCGTTTTGATCAAATGTCAGAATAGTACAGCCATTTATACACGAGCCGTATGTCCAGGTTTCAACGCTTCCCCAGGAGGATGTGGAAACATCTTTATGCGCCGGTATACCCCAACTCGCGGTAACTTCGTCTTTTGTCATAGTTAATCCGACCTTTCCCTCCAATATAGCTGCTTTTATATCAGATCTAATCTGTGGATGGGACGTAATAAAACTCTGTCTTTGAGCGCGGCTAGGATAAAAACCCAAAGTTTCACAACCTGGGCAGAGGAGTGAAAAAATTATTAGTAGTATCTTCAGGTTATTCATTAAAAGTTTTTTATAGCTTTAATTACTTTTCCTACGATCTCGACAGTTTTATCTTTAGGATCTAGTATAATCAAATCAACGTCATGGTTGCATGGCCGGAGGACGATAAGCCCTTTATTGATGTAGTATTTCTTCATAGTACACTCATCGCCGATTCTGGCCACAACGATGTCCCCGTTTTTGTGCGTCGCGCCTGGGGAAACGATTACGATATCACCATCATAAATTCCGGTATCGCGCAGACAATCACCTTTGACCTTTAAGCCGAAAGCAGATTTGTCTTTAATGAGGTCGAAGTTCATTTCGATAGTATCTTCATAAACTTCTTCGATGGCTAAATTAAATTTATCCGCCGGACATTCTCCCAGGATTGGTATTTCGATAGTTTTAGGTTTTGTTTTTTCTTGAGGCAGGTATCCTGCCGCGCACATAAGATCCTCATAGGGTTGGCGAAGAGCAAGGGCTAGTTTCTTCAGGATCCCCGGAAGAGGTTGCTCGACCTGTCCGGTTTCAAGTTGAGAGAGGTAAGAATGGGAAATGCCTGCTCTTTTTGCGACTGCGCTCAGAGAATAAAATCCTTTCCCGGACTCTTTTAGCTCCCGGGTTTGTCTTAAAAAGTCACCTATTCTAGTCGACATAGTAACCATAATATAAACCCTTTTAAACTACTTTCCAAAGGAAATATAAAAAATATCTGTTGACAAAACGACCGAAAAAGTGTATATTCAGTCTTGAAGATGAAAACAGAGGAGTCCGGACGATGGTAGTATATCTCAAAAAAGAAATTTTAGAAGAAATCCTGGCGCGAAAAAATCTTTCGCACGAAGCTTTCGCAAAATTAATTGGTATTGATCGGGCATATTTGTCAACTCTTAAAGACCCTGAAAAATATGGGTTTAGTCCATCACCTGATTTACGTGAAAGAATGCTTAAAGCGTTAGATATAGAATTCGACACTCTTTTTTTTATCCATAATGGTCAGTTTGGCGACAACAATAAAGAAATGCGGTCAGATGGTCAACCAAACCATAAAAATTAACTGTAGTCGTGAAAACCGGGCAAAAAGTGGCATTGTAGCGGTTTTTTTTGAACATGCCACCCGGTTTTATCCGATTGCAGCCAAATCATCAATAGTATCCATTTGTAGAGCTGTTCCTTGTCCATAAGTACAGGATACACCTGTTTTATTTTTTTGTGTGCAATAAATGTGGAGGCTGTATGGCAGGTAAATTAAATTTGGCAGCGGAAGCGGTAGAGGAGCTGATGGACGCTCAGTCGATCCTGGAGCGATTCTCAACTGATCTTGAGGATGTATTCAAACTCCTGGATAAAAACACCCAGGTTGATCACGAGAACGACAAATTGCGTACCGAAGCGGTTGGGTTTATTCTCAAAAGTATGGAATCGTACAACGCAAAAGATTATGAGGGAATGCAGAAATACAATCATGCGGCCGTGCAGCGGATCAACGAGCAGGGGGCAGCGGATTTCAAGGATGACAAACCGCGTATCGATGCGCGGATCATGCTTCTAAAAATGCAGATTAACGCTGTGAAGAATTTAGAGCGTCTACGCAAAATAACGGGGAAGCTGGACTCAGCGCGGCTTGAAGAAGCACATGATTGAAGAGGATGGAAGAGTCAGCATGTATAAATTAGTGGAAGTGGAAGAGTTGTTTGAGCCGACCCATTCGGCATTAAAGCGGATCAACGAATATTTGCCGAATCTTGCGAAGATAAGCGAAGATGAATTTGAAGCCAATATCGACAAGGTAGTTGATCTAGTGTGTGAGCATTTTGGCATAGTGTAGTATTTTGTATGAAAATGTCTATTTTGTAGGGAAATGTAGTAAAAAGTAGTATATCGACGGAAAACCGGGAGGACTGATGCACGAATATTATAGGCAGAGGATGGAAGAGTCAGCTAGTAATGCGGTTATTGTTATTGGCAGTATTCTTTTAGTGATTGGACTTATAGCATTCAAGGCAATTTTTAAATAATGAACCAGCTCGATCAGAAGATCAATCCGGACGACTCTCCAATATATCAATACTTATTCCGTTTTTGTCGTGGGAAGAATAAAGCAATAAAAGCGGATGATCTCGCCCGGCAATTCAATATAAGCCGGCGGGATATTAACGATGAGATACGGACGTTACGCAGGTCCGGGGCGTTGATTGGATCCAGCAGGGAAAAACCATACGGATATTTTGTACCCAACTGCAGAGAAGAGGCAAAAGAATTTATGAGCGCGTACCGGGAAGAGGTTATGGATATGCTAGTGACATTTAACCGGATGAAATGGGCTCAACGGCATTATCTCGACGGAAAAAAACAAGATAGTTTTGATTTCTCGCCCGCGGATGGTTCACATCGGGATGATCAGACAAAGATGATCACCCGGCAGGAACAGCTGGCGTTTGTATAGTCAGAAATACAGAGGAATACTGTGGCAAATCCACAAAAAGAGAACGGGTTCACGGCGATCGCAAACGAATTAATGGAAGCTCTGGCCAGGATCCGGATCCCCGGGGAAGCGCGGCAGATTGTGGACACGGTAATCCGCAGAACGTATGGATATCAAAAACGATTCGCGGTGATAACGCTTCAAGAGTTTTGCGAGGCTACGAAATTGAATAAACCGGCGGTTGTGAGGGCAATCAATAAAGCCATTTTGATGAATCTTATCGTTATCAAAAAAGATAATGCAGGCAACAAACTTTACGTGTTTAACAAAAATTACGAGATATGGAAACCGTTATCAAAAAAGATAACGACATTATCGAAAAAGATAACGGAAAATTCAGCGCGGGCCGCGGGGTAGAACTGTGGATATCTTGTTAGTAACCTGTGGATATCTTGTTAGTAACCTGTGGAATACTTAAAAAACCGTTATCAAAAAAGATAACGATTATTATCGAAAAAGATAACCACAATTATCGAAAAAGATAATGACTAATATATTAAATAAAAAAGAAAGAAAGAAAGATAATAATAGAACTACCCAAAAACTGTGTATAACTGACGGCTTAAACCAAAGCGTTATCGAAAAAGATAACGTTTTTTGTTTTAATAAATCTTGTGATAGCTGCATAAAAACAACCCCTAAAAAAATAAAAGTGCTTTACGCGGGATTTCAAAAAGCGTTGTTTAAAACAGGAAATATTCCGGAAGGATGGCATACAATTAATCTTCCAAATGGAACAACGTGGCCATACGATCCTAGTAGACACGAAATAGTAGGATCTGTCCGGCCCGGGTTCATCGACGTTCCGAAAGAATTATTAGAACCGGCGGAGGTAGCAAGATGAATAAGGCAATGCAAAAGATCGTTATTAATCCAGGTGTTATGACGCTGATGCCCTGCGCGCCGGATGTATGCCAAGAATGTGCGGTTAAGCACGAAGTGTGGCAGGCGCACAATTATCAATCGATCTATTTTCAGTATAAATTTCATGCGGAGCATAACCGGTGGCCGACGTGGAGAGACGCGATCGCGCATTGTCCGGAGGATGTGCAGAAACAGTGGCGCGAGAAATTAATAGCCATGGGCGCGTGGCCTAAGGACGAAGTAAAAGCGGGGGCGAAATAATGTTTTACTGGGTACTCGCAGCGCTTTCAGTAACGGGAACGATTTTGAATATCAAAAAGAACCATTGGTGTTTTGTGATCTGGGGAGTGACAAATCTATTTTGGGGCGTTGTCGGTATGGTAGCGGCGCAGAAAGATCCCCGGATGTACGCACAAGCGGCAATGTTCTTTTTTTATTTTATACTGGCATGTTACGGATGGATAGTTTGGAGAAAAACAATAAAAGAAGAAAAACGAATCAAAACCCTGGAGGAGTCATGGAAGTAAAGAACCTATTGTTGAAAGAAGTGGTGGTATCAGAATTTAATCCTCGGAAGCATTGTGACGAGGGTCGGTTTTCGGAGTTGTTAGCATCGATTAAAGATAAAGGCATCCTAGTGCCGATCAGAGTCCGGCCGGTCGGGAAGAATCGATATGAAATTGTAGGCGGTGAACGCCGGTTTAAAGCGGCGAGTACGTTAGGTCTTAAAGAAATACCCGCGGTGGTTCAGGAGCTGTCTGATTCAGAAGCGCTTGAATTCGCGATCATCGATAATCTGCAGCGGGAAGATGTGCATCCCATGGAAGAGGCAGAAGGTTATGAGATCCTCAAAGAAAAGCATGGGTATAAGAACGTTGT
>JBAYMS010000055.1:0-10274 GCA_041663425.1 Candidatus Omnitrophota bacterium | reverse complement strand
TTTGTGCTTTAAAGAAGAAGGGACGAAGGCGTTCTCCAAAAGGGAACGCCTTCTTCTTTTTTTACCTTCTTTATAAAAACTGGATAGTTAATATTATCCGAAACAAAGGTGTTTCATATGCCAATGACTGGCACTATGGGACACCTTTTCTATTTTTTAGACTAAGCAACGAGGGAAAAATGGATAATACGTCATTTGAAAAACAAATAACAGCGCTATCGAAAATAAGCAAGGTCATAGTATCCGACATGTACCTTGAGGACATCCTCAGATTGATAGTAACCGTAACAGCCGAGATGATGGATTCAAATATATGCTCACTTATGCTTGTCGACGAAAAAACAAAAACATTAATCATACGCGCCACCCAGAGCATGAGCGATGTTTACAACAATAAACTACCACTCAAAATAGGTGAAGGCATTGCGGGAAAAGCTGCAAAGGAAAACAAGCCTATAATTATAAAAGATGTGGCAAAAGAAAAAGAATATAAGCATAAAGACATAGCAAAAAAAGAGAGCCTTCAGTCTCTTTTATGTGTACCGCTAAGCGTAAAAAATAAAGTTATAGGCGTAATCAACTGCTACACCTCAAAGCCTCACGATTTTACCGAAACAGAGGTAAATATACTCACATCCATAGCCAATCAAGCCGCAGTCGCTATCGAAAACACAGAGTTGATCATAAAAAGCAAGATCGCCAAAGAGGAGCTTGAGACACGAAAAAGGATCGAGCGTGCTAAGGGCATTATCATGAAAGAAGAAGGCAAGACCGAAGAGCAAGCATATTTAAAGATGCAGAAATATAGTATGGATAACCGCAAGAGCCTTCGCGAAGTAGCGGAGGCAATCATACTTGCGGCGGATATAAAAAAATAAAGGAGGAGGCTCTTATGAACCTGCGTACTCCGGGCGGCAATGATGCTACCCGAACCTTCAACCGCTCCAAAAATGTAGTTCCTTGCTCAGGTCTCTGCTCAAGATGTCTTGAATCATGCAGAGGAAATTGCGAAATATTCAAATCGTCATTCAGGGGTAGAGAAGTTATATACCCAGGCCCATTCGGAGAAGTTACTGCCGGAGGCGACAAAGATTATCCTGTAGACTATTCACATTTAAATATTCAAGGATACGCACAAGGCGCCAATGGCATGCCTAAGGGCGTTACCGGCAATCCGGATACCGCAACATTCCCCGCTGTAAATGTTGAAACTGAGTATGGATGGGATAAGAAGGTAAAAATGAACCTTCCGATATTCACCGGGGCATTAGGATCCACTGAAATAGCCCGGAAAAATTGGGACAGCTTAGCTATCGGTGCGGCCATATCCGGAATAACATTAGTCTGCGGTGAAAACGTCTGCGGCATAGATCCTGAGCTTAAACTTGATTCAAAAGGCAAGATCTCGTCGGCACCGGACATGGACAGGCGCATCGAGACATATAAAAAATTTCACAATGGCTGCGGCGAGATCCTCGTACAGATGAACGTTGAGGACACAAGGCTTGGCGTAGCGGAATACGTCCGCAAAAAACATAAGCTGGAAACGATCGAACTCAAGTGGGGACAAGGAGCTAAGTGTATAGGCGGCGAAATAAAGGTAAATTCGCTTGACAGGGCGAAGGAGCTTAAAAAGCGCGGCTATATAGTAACCCCCGATCCTACCGTTCACGCACACGAGGAAGCTTTCAGAGTAGGCGAGATCAAAGAGTTTGAGAGGCACTCGCGGCTCGGATTTGTTTCCGAAAAAGGTTTCTTTGATGAAATAAAACGTCTAAGAGACCTTGGTTTCAAACGAATAACCCTTAAGACCGGTGCTTATTCTATGGTCGAGCTTGCTCAGGCTATAAAATATTCATCTCTTGCAAAAATAGATCTCCTGACAATAGATGGCGCACCGGGCGGAACAGGCATGAGCCCATGGCGTATGATGCAGGAATGGGGAATACCGACTTTCTACCTGCAGGCGCTTACTTATGAATTCTGCGAAAAATTGGCCAAGAAAAAAATGCGTATACCCGACATAGCTATCGCGGGCGGCTTCTCACTGGAAGATCATGTATTTAAAGCGATCGCGATGGGTGCTCCCTACGTGAAAGCTGTATGTATGGGCAGAGCGCTTATGATACCTGCGTTCGTCGGTAAAAATATTGAGGAGTGGATAAAAACAGGCAAGCTTCCGCCGACAGTTTCGGAATACGGAGTAAGGCCGGAAGAGATTTTCGTCTGTTACGAGGAGCTTCTGGACAGGTTCGGCAAAGAGATGAAGAATATCCCGCTGGGCGCCGTAGGAGTCTATACATTCTCCCAGAGGATCAAAGTAGGCCTGCAACAATTAATGGCCGGGTCGCGTAACTTTTCGCTGGGCTCGATCTCGAGAAAAGACCTGATGAGCCTGACCGAAGAAGCAGCCAAGATCTCCGGGATCCCGTATGTAATGGATGCTTATCGCAAAGAGGCGGAGAAGATCCTCGAGGGCAAAAATAGCATTTAAGGATAAAAGAGGGGGATTTATGGATAAAAAAGGCTTGTGCTGTACTTGTATAAGCGACAAGGATTGTTCATTCCCCAGAAAATTTCCTGTTTTACAATGCGAAGAATTCAGCTGTTACGAATCAAAAAGATCCGACAGTGAAAAAAAGAGTGCAAAAAGATAAAAGTTGTGTTATTATGTTTCAGTAGCTCAGAGCAGAACTATACAAGAAACGATGGCGTTTTAAGGCCGGATTATCGGCTTTAAAACGCCTTTTTTATAAAACGGAGATGTTATGACGAAATATATATTTGTTACCGGCGGCGTAATTTCAAGCCTGGGCAAGGGCATATCCTCAGCTTCGATAGGAAAAATAATGGAATCGAGAGGACTGAAGGTCTCTCTCGTAAAATTTGATCCTTACATAAATGTGGATCCGGGCACGATGAACCCTTATCAGCACGGCGAGGTATACGTTACCGACGACGGCGCGGAAACAGATCTCGACCTCGGACACTACGAGAGATTCACCTCAACAAAGACCACGAAATTCAACAATATAACTACGGGACAGATATACAATGCTGTCATATCGCGGGAGAGACGCGGAGATTATCTGGGTAAAACCATCCAGGTCATCCCGCACATCACCAATGAGATAAAAGACAGGATAAAGATGGCCGCACGGGTATCCGGCGCGGATATAGTGCTGGTGGAGATCGGCGGGACCGTCGGCGACATAGAGAGCCTTCCCTTCCTGGAAGCCGCGCGTCAATTCCGGTTAGACGAAGGATACAACAACGTTGTCTATATACATGTAACCCTCATTCCGTATGTAAAAAGTGCTGATGAAGTAAAAACCAAGCCCACGCAGCACAGCGTCGGCAAGCTGCGCGAAATAGGCATACAGCCGGACGCGCTTATATGCCGCACTGAAAAAACGATATCGGACGACCTGAAAGAGAAAATATCCCTATTCTGCAATGTAAATAAAAATGCCGTCGTGGAAGCAAAGGATGCGGAGTCAATATACCAGGTGCCGATAATATTTAAGGATCAGGGGCTTGATAAGTTAATACTTCGTCATTTCGATCTGCACTGCAAATCCACCGACCTTGCAGACTGGCAGAAAAAGGTAGTCGACCGCGCGGTAAACCCGACGCATAAAGTCACTATAGCCGTGATCGGCAAATACATAGAACTTCAGGACGCATATAAATCAATATACGAATCACTGATCCATGCGGGAATATTTAACGACTCAAAAGTTGTGATCAAAAAAATTGACTCAGAAGAGATCGAAAACAAGGGCGCGGAAAATGTCCTGAAAGGTTTGTCAGGCATATTAGTCCCGGGCGGATTCGGGTATCGTGGAATAGAGGGAAAGATAGCGGCCATAAAATACGCCAGGGAAAACGGCATACCGTTCCTCGGGTTATGTCTGGGCATGCAATGCGCAGTAATTGAATTTGCCAGGAACGCGTGCGGACTAAAAGAAGCAAACTCCACCGAGTTTAAACCAAAAACAAAATACCCCATAATAAGTTTGCTTGCTGAGCAGAAAAATATTAAGAATATGGGCGGGACGATGAGGCTTGGCGCATACCCGTGTAAAATAAAAAATGGAACTCTTGCTTATAAAGTTTACAAATCAAATCTGATCTCGGAACGTCATCGCCACAGATACGAATTTAACAATAAATACAGATCAACCCTGGAAAAGAAGGGCATGATCTTCTCGGGAATATACCCGGAGAAGAATTTGGTTGAGATAGTAGAACTTCCTGATGTTTCCGGTAAGCCTCATCCATATTTCATAGCAGTGCAGTATCATCCTGAATTTAAATCAAAGCCAGACAAGCCGCACCCCTTATTCCGGGATTTTATAAAAGCCGCGCTAAAAGGTTCAGGCCGATAAAAAAAGACTAACTATTTTATCGTTTGACATTTGCTCCTAAACAGCTATAATTAGGAACAAAAAGGCATAGAAAATGACCGCTATATTGGCATTAGAAGACGGGCAGATATATAAAGGTGAATCTTTCGGAGCATCAGGCGAAAGATACGGTGAGGTCGTCTTCAATACAAGCATGACCGGATACCAGGAAATCCTGACAGATCCTTCTTATAAAGGTCAGATCGTCACAATGACCTATCCTTTGATAGGCAATTACGGCGTAAACGAGGAAGATGTTGAATCGCGCAAGCCGTTCGTCGAAGGCTTCGTCGTAAAAGAATACTCGAAAATATTCAGCAACTGGCGGGCAAAAAAATCTCTCGGCGATTACCTTAAAGAGAATGGCATATTGGGAATCGAAGGCATCGACACCCGCTCGCTCACATTACATATACGGCAGGCGGGAGCCATGAAAGCCGTTTTGTCCACCATAGATATGCATGAGCAAAACCTCATCAAAAAAGCGAAAGATTCTCCGGGGCTGGAGGGCATAGATCTCGTAAAAGAGGTTGCCTGCTCAAAGAAATACGACTGGAATAATTCCGGAAAATATAAAGTCATAGTCCTCGACTGCGGGATAAAGTTCAATAGCCTGCGCGAACTAGCGAAAAAGAATTGTAAAGTTACCGTAGTCCCGGCGCACACATCAGCCAAAGAGATCCTTGAATTAAAACCTAATGGCATACTGCTTTCAAATGGCCCCGGGGACCCTGCCGCATTAAGTTACGTAGTAAAAACCGTGCAGGAACTTTTGGGCAAAGTGCCCATATTTGGAATATGTTTAGGCCATCAGATGCTGGGGCGGGCTTTGGGCGGTAAAACCTATAAACTGAAATTTGGACATCATGGCGGAAATCAGCCTGTAAAAGACATTAAGACCGGCAAAGTCGCAATAAGCGTCCAGAATCACGGCTTCTGCGTAGATATAGATACCTTAAATAAAAAAGACGTTGAACTCACCCATATTAACCTGAATGATAATACGCTTGAAGGGATGCGCCACAAGAAACTGCCGGCGTTTTCCGTCCAATTCCACCCCGAAGCCGCGCCGGGACCGCACGACGCGGAATATTTATTTGATAAATTCATAGAAATGATGAAGAAAAAACGCTGACATGCCGAAGAGAACTGATATTAAAAAAATATTAATAATAGGCTCCGGCCCGATAGTCATCGGCCAGGCATGCGAATTTGATTATTCCGGCTCTCAGGCATGTAAAATATTGAGACAGGAAGGTTATAAGGTAGTGCTCGTTAATTCAAATCCGGCCACCATCATGACCGACCCCGAGCTGGCCGACAAAACTTATATCGAACCGATAACTGTCGATGTAGTAGCAAAGATCATAGAAGCGGAAAGGCCCGATGCACTGCTTCCGACTCTGGGCGGACAGACCGCTTTAAATACTACCGTAGGACTGGCAGAAAAAGGTATATTAAAAAAATATAAGGTCGAGACGATCGGTGCAAATATAAAATCGATAAAGAAAGCAGAAGATCGGCAGCAGTTTAAAGCCGCCATGCAGAAGATAGGGTTGGATCTTCCTAAAAGCGGGAGAGCTTACAACCTGAACGAAGCATGTAAAGTAGTCGAAGATATCGGATTTCCCGCCATAATACGCCCCAGCTTCACTCTGGGCGGGACCGGCGGAAGCGTGGCCTACAACATAGAAGAGTTCAGGAATCTCGCTAAAATAGGCATTGAATCGAGCATGATAAGCGAGATACTGATCGAAGAATCAGTTATAGGGTGGAAAGAATTTGAGCTCGAGGTCATGCGCGACCTCAAAGACAACGTTGTAATAATATGTTCCATCGAAAATTTTGACCCGATGGGCGTCCATACAGGTGACAGCATAACCGTAGCACCCGCCCAGACGCTGACAGATAGAGAATACCAACTGATGAGAAATGCCGCCATAGCATGCATCAGGGAGATAGGCGTAGAAACCGGTGGATCAAACATACAGTTTGCCGTCAACCCAAGCAATGGACGCATCGTAGTCATTGAGATGAATCCGCGTGTATCGCGAAGCTCAGCTCTCGCGTCAAAAGCAACAGGCTTTCCGATCGCCAAAATTGCCGCAAAACTGGCCGTCGGCTACACGCTTGACGAAATACCTAACGACATAACAAAAGAGACGCCGGCCTGCTTTGAGCCGTCTATCGATTACTGCGTTGTAAAGATACCAAGATTTACCTTTGAAAAATTTCCCGCGGCAAACCCCACCCTGACAATAGCGATGAAATCTGTAGGTGAGGCAATGTCCATAGGACGCACATTCAAAGAAGCTCTGCAGAAGGGATTACGATCCCTCGAGATAAAGAAATTCGGACTCGAGAGTGTCCTTTTCAAGAACTCCATAGGAAATGTTTCAGCTGACCAGAATGCCATGGATGCTATTTACGAAAAACTTAGAATGCCCAATGCTGACCGCATATTCTATGTGGGCGATGCTATTCGCGCAGGGCTTGAACTTGACAAAATTCATGATATCACTAAAATAGATAAGTGGTTCTTGCATAACATAAAAGAGATCATCGAGCTTGAAAAAGAGATAGCCTTGGCCGGCAGCCTGAATGAGGAGCTTCTGCTAAAAGCAAAACGATACGGCTTCAGCGATAAACAGCTGGCTGACCTTACCAATAAAAAAGAAGAAGAGATAGCTGCGATGCGACGCTCTGCCAAGATATCACCAGACTTTAAGTTAGTCGACACCTGTGCGGCAGAATTCCGTGCGCATACGCCTTATTACTACTCGACGTACGACCGCAAATAATTAAAGGAGCCTGTTATGGCAAAAGATAATTTTTCATTCGACATAGTATCTGAAGTAGATCTTCAGGAAGCAGACAATGCTGTTAATCAGGCTCAGAAGGAGCTTGCACAAAGGTTTGATTTTAAAAATACTGCATCTTCTATAGAATTTAATAAAACCGAAAAGAAGATCACCCTGGTTTCAATAGATGATTTTAAATTAAAATCTCTCGCCGATATGCTCTCATCCAAGATGGTCAAGAGAGGCGTCTCCTTAAAATCTCTCACCTTTAAAGACCCTGAAAAAGTGTTCGCCGGCAATCTGCAGCAGGTAGTGGAGCTGGCAAGCGGTATTTCCAAGGAGAGGGCGAAGGAGCTGGTAAAAATAATCAAAGATCTCGGATTAAAAGTTCAGCCGCAGATAGAAGGCGAAAAGGTTCGCGTATGCTCACCTAAGAAAGATGACCTGCAAAGCGTAATGAATCATTTAAGAAAAATAGATTTCCCTGTCGCTCTAAATTTCAATAATTACCGTTAATGCTTAAGATAGGTTCTTACGAACTGCCGTCAAACATCATACTAGCCCCGCTGGCAGGATGTTCAGATCTGGCATTCAGGCTTATCGCCCGCGAACACGGCGCAAAATTGTGCTTCTTCGAAATGGTAGATAATAATGCCATCGTTTACGCTCCCGGGATAAGAACTGACCTTATCCTGAAAACGCTAAAAAAAGACAACCCGATAGCCGCACAGCTTCTAGGGCGCGATCCCGCCATGATGTTGAAAGGTGCACGCGAGATAATGAAGATGGCGAATATCGCATTTCTTGATATAAACGCCGCATGCCCTGCAAAAAAAGCTGTCAAAAAAAAGACCGGCGCATATCTTCTCAAGGATGAAAAAGCATTAAATACGGTAATAAAAACCCTTGCCGCAGCATTACCCGTCCCGATAACAGTAAAAATACGCATTGGCTATGACATCGCCGACCTAAAAGCACTGAAAAAAATTGTCAAAGGGTGCGAAGCAAGCGGAGCATCAGCAATTTTTGTCCATGGCAGGACCAGGGCTCAGGGGTATTCGGGTGACATAGATTACGAGGCCATAAAAGTTGTTAAGGATTCTGTAAAAGTACCCGTCATCGGCAGCGGCAATATTTTCACTGCGGCGGCAGGCTTTGAAATGTTAGCCAAAACCGGATGTGATGGCATAACGGTAGCACGCGGCGCGCTTGGAAACCCATGGATATTTACTGCACTGGCAAAAAAGACAATAGCGCCTATCGACATAACCGTAGAAGAACGGATAAAAGTCCTGAAAAAACATCTGGCTCTATTAGAAAAACATAAAAACTGCAGCTCGTCCGGAAAAATCGGCTTTATGCGTAAAGTTGCCCTCTGGTACGTCCGAGGTTTTCCCAATGCACCTCAGTTACGCGGACAGATATCTATTGTAAAGAGTTATCCAAAAATGTTAGAATTAATAAATACGATTGATAAATAAAATGAAAACGCTAACCCAATATCTATGGCTTAACACCAAAAACCGATATGATATTGTGAACATTACGCCTGACGTCGAGGATGCGGTCAGCAAAAGCGGTGTTCAGGAAGGCTTATGCCTGGTTAACGCCATGCATATCACTGCAAGTGTTTTTATAAATGATAACGAAAACGGGCTTCATAAAGATTTTCTTGAATGGGTTGAGAAACTTGCGCCTTACGGAAAAGACAAATATAAACATAACCTTACGGGCGAAGACAACGGCGATGCGCACCTGAAGAGGACCATCATGGGCAGGGAAGTGGTAGTAGCCATTACTAAGGGTGAGCTTGACTTTGGTCCATGGGAACAGATCTTTTACGGTGAATTCGACGGCCAGCGCAAAAAACGTGTTCTTGTAAAAATAATAGGGGAATGAGAATTGACAAATTTTTTAATTAAATGGGTTGTTAACATAGCTGCCCTATTTATCGTCATACATCTTGTCGCGGGCGTAAACGCAAATAGCTGGGAATCGATAATAGTCGCAGCATTTGTCCTTGGACTACTGAACGCCTTCGTAAAACCATTTATAATATTATTTACTCTTCCTTTCACAATACTAACGCTCGGACTGTTCACACTGATAATAAACGCCTCATTGTTTTATCTCGCATCAAAATTTGTCAGAGGCTTTGAGGTTATAAACTTCTGGAGCGCCTTTTGGGCGGCACTGCTCTTCAGCATAATAAGCTCTGTTTTAAATTTTATACTTACACCAAAAGCTGCTATACGCTATAATTCATTCCGTCGGGAGAGCGGCAACTCCCGCAAAATAGACGATGATAACGTTATAGACGTTGAAGGAAAAGTAGAGAAGTAGCTCAACATAAAATCGGAGGCTATCACTATGACAGGTAAATTTAAAGCTATTATAGTTATCGCACTGCTGGCAGCCGGATTATTTCTTTTATATAAATTTATTTTTATCCGCACAGTATATTATGAGATAGGCGGCATTAAGATACCGTCGAAATACAATATGCTTACCGGTACCGTAAAGCCGATCTCAAATTACAGCGGAAAAAGCAATCTGCGCACCGTAGAAGCCACCAAAGCCAATAAAATGGGGCTGACCGAGGATGAGGTCGTCATAGCAAAACTACGATGGGCGATATTTGAACAATGGGTGAAGAATAAACCACAGTACAAAGGATGGCAAAAATCACCTGCCATATTCAAAAAAGCAAACGACGATTTCCGTAAAGAGGTGGAAAAAAGCGGTAAAATAATAAAAGTGGTTAAATAGTCCTTTACATTTCATTCCATTGATAATATAATTTTTCATAATGATTAAGCAACCTCCACAAAAAACAGCAGCGCAGGGATTTGATAACGAGAAGTATCTGCGCGAACAAACCGCCGCCATCATAGACCGTGTCAAAAAATTCGACAATAAGCTTTATCTGGAATTCGGCGGCAAATTATGTTTTGACTATCACGCAGCCAGAGTCCTCCCCGGATACGACCCCAACGTAAAGATACGCCTGCTCCAGTCATTGAAGGACAAGATCGAAATAGTCCTCTCCATTTACGCAGGAGAT
>JBAYMS010000054.1:0-10379 GCA_041663425.1 Candidatus Omnitrophota bacterium | reverse complement strand
AGCTTTCGATGGTATGAAAAAGAATGAAAAAAGTAGCCCGTAAAATAATGTTGTGTTATAATGATAACTCAATGAAAAAAGAAATAGTCATAATAGCATTAGGTGCCATTCTTACCATCGCTGTTTTTGGCTGTGCCAAGAAACAGGATGCGAACAATAAAATCCTTGCCCGGGCAAGCAATACCGTTATAACCGAAAAAGACCTTCAGGCAAAAATATCCAAAATGCCGCCGTATTATCAGAGTATCGTTTCCAAGAATCCTAAAAGATATGTCGAAGATATCATAGTGGAAACCCTATGCTACGAAGAGGGTGTGCGTAAAGGCATAGACAGGGATAAGGAAGTTAAAGAAGTAGTCAATGAGGCCAAAAAGAAGATAGTCATGGCCAAGCTTATAAAGAATGAGGTGGAGGACAAGGTTGCCATCCCCGAAGATGAAATAAAAAAGTTCTATGACGCGCATAAGAATGAATTTAAGTCTCCCGATATGTGGCGCGCTTCACACATACTGGTTTCGGATGAAAAAGAGGCTAAGGCCCTGCTTGACGATCTTGCCCGCGGAGCAAGCTTTGAAGAACTGGCCAAAACACATTCAATAGATGCGACCGCAAGCCGCGGCGGCGATGTGGGATTTTTCAGGGAAGGCCAGCTGGTGCCGGATTTCGAGAAAGCCTGCCTTAAGCTGGAAGTGGGTCAGACGAGTGGAATAGTTCAGACTCAGTTCGGCTATCATATAATAAAATTGACCGATAAGAAAGAGCCAGGTGTAAAGAGTTACGATGAAATGAAGCGCGCTATCGAAGCCGACCTTAAGAAAATTAAACGTAGCGAGCTTTTCAATGCTCTCGTAATGAAGCTAAAAACCAAATACGGCGTTGAAGTGAATGAGTCCGCCTTCCCCAGCCAAACAAACGATAAGACAGATAATAAAAAATGAAAAAAAATACTTTTACCGTTTTAATGTTGATAGGGTTGTCCGTCTGCATTCCTCGCGCGCTGTATTGTGAACTTATTGATAAAGTTGCCATAGTTGTAAATGATGAGATCATAACGGACAGAGAGATAGAGCGGCAGCTTGCCCCCCTTTACGCAAAGTATAAGACGATTTATAGCGGTCCTAAATTGATAGAGATGCTGGAAGGGGCAAAGCAGAAAGTCGCGCAGCAAATGATAGAGGACAGGCTTTTGTTCAGTGAAGCAAAGAAGCAGAATATAGAGATAGATCCGAAAGAGATTGATGCTAAAGTTGACGAAGTCATAAAAAATATGGGATCCAGAGAAGCGTTTGACAGAGCGCTTCTGGAACAGCAGATTACAATTAAGGATCTCAAAGAAAAATATAAACAGCAGATTTTGACGCGCCGGGTCATAGATCATAAAATAGGCGGGACGGTCATAGTAACGCCGGTAGAGATAGAGGCGTATTACAGTAAAAATGTTGAAGAGTTTCAGCAGCCTGAGCGGATAAAACTTAAGAATATCCTTGTGAGCATACGAAAATATCCTGACCCTAAGAAAGCTCTTGATCTGGCGAAAGACATTTTAAAACGGCTGAAAGAGGGCTGTGATTTTGACGGACTGGCAAAGCTTTATTCGGACGGGCCCGGTGCTGCCGAGGGCGGTTTTATGGGATATGTTAAGCGCGGCGATCTTCTTCCTGAAATAGAGAACGCTATATTTAACATAAAGCCGGGTGAGATTACCGGAATTGTTCAGTCAAGCCTAGGCTATCATATTTTTAAAGTTGAAGACAAGGAAACGCCCAAAGTATTACCCCTGCCTGAGGTTCGCCGCGAGGTGGAGATGGCAGTTTATAGAAAAAAGACAGACGCCAAAATAAAAGGGTGGCTGGAGAGCCTTAAGAAGAGTGCATATATCGCGTTCAAATAAACCATTAGTTATTGTGACTATGGGCGACCCTTCCGGCATCGGTCCGGAGGTTACCATGAAAGCGTTGGCAAGTCCGGAAGTAAAAGGGCTTGCCAATTTTTTAGTTATCGGGGATATGGCGGTCCTTAAAAAGACTGCGCATGATACCGGATCCCGCCTTCCTTCACATGTACTGGACATGGCGAACGTTTCCATCAAAGGTCATGTTTACGGCAAGCAAAGCGCTTTATTTGGAAAAGCCTCTATCCAGTATATTGATATGGCTTTAGAACTGGCTGCGGCCGGTGAAACAGCGGCCATAGTGACAGCTCCTGTAAGCAAGACCTCAATAAAAAAAACGGGTATTGAGGATTTTCAGGGACATACCGAATATATTGCCGGCAGATTTAAGGTGAAAAAGTTCGCTATGATGTTTGCGGGAAGCGGGCTTAAAGTCGCTCTTGTTACCCGCCACGTAGCTTTGAAAGATGTCCCCGGAATATTAACGAAGGACACTATATGCGACACTATAAAATTGACGCATGAATGCCTTAAGAGGCGTTACGGTATAAAGTCTCCGCGAATAGCCGTGTGCGGTCTCAATCCTCACGCAGGTGAGAATGGGGTATTTGGCAACGAAGAGTCGAAATTGATAACCCCTGCAGTAAAAAAGGCCCGTTCGTTCGCTGGTAATGTTATTGGGCCCGTCCCTGCAGATGTCGCTTTCTACGATGCAATGCATAAGAGATACGACGCTGTGGTAGCGATGTATCACGATCAGGGGTTAGCGCCATTCAAGATGCTCTGCTTTGACAGCGGAGTTAACTTCACGCTCGGCCTGCCTTTTGTCAGGACATCGCCTGATCATGGTACGGCCTTCGGTATTGCCGGCAAGGGCAAAGCTGATCCCAGGTCGATGATAGAAGCGATAAAGCTTGCCTGCCGATTACAAAAATGCTCACCAAAAATAAATTAAGAGAAATTTTTGCCCAATACGATTTTGCGCCTTTAAAAAAGCTGGGCGCGAATTATCTTGTCGACGGGAATATCCGGGATAAGATAATATCCGCAGCCGATATCTCTAAAGATGATATCGTTTTAGAGGTAGGGCCGGGGCTGGGGGCGGTTACTCTGGACCTTGCCAGGACAGGCGCTGAGGTTATAGCTGTTGAAAAAGATAAAAAGGCATGTGCGATCCTAGGCGACCTTGTCGGCAGCGATTTTCCAAATCTTAAAATAATTCATAGCGATATACTTGAGTTCGATCTGCCTGCCGCGGCGGGCGATGGACGGATAAAGGTGGTCGGCAATCTGCCTTATTATGTGACCACGCCCATTATCGAATACATCTTACGCAATAAAAAAAGTGTTTCGAGTGCTGTGATAATGATCCAGAAGGAGGTCGCGCTGCGTCTTCTCGCAAAAGCCGGCGAAGAAGATTACAGCTCGCTTAGCTGTTTTATTCAATATCATGCAAAGCCTGAATATGTTTATACGGTAAAGAAGACATGCTTTTATCCTGCGCCTGATGTTGATTCCAGCATAATTAAACTGAATATATTAGACAAACCTTCGGTTGAGGTTGCCGATGAGGAATTGTTATTTAAGATAGTGCGTGGTGCATTTAATCAACGCCGCAAATCGATCATAAACTCTTTGTCGCGCGAAGAAGTGCTGGACATGCCTAAAGATAAACTGACGGAGATCCTGACAAGAGCGGCGGTAGACCCTGTTGCCCGTCCGGAAACATTGAATCTCGCGGATTTTGCGAGAATATCCAATTCTCTCTCTACGTAAAATTGACAAACACACCCCCGATGTGGTAACTTATAATGAACTATAGGATTTGTAAAAATGAAAACGATAGACGGTAAAATTGTTAAGCATGTTGCCCATCTGGCCAGGCTTGAGCTGGATGATAAAGAGCTGAAAGAGTATAGCGGGCAATTAACTTCAATATTATCATATATAAGTAAATTAAATGAAATAGACACTACCAATGTAGTTCCTACCAGCCACGCTTTAACTACGCTTAAGAACGTTTTCAGGAAAGATGTCCTCAGAAAATCGCTTACGCCGGATGAGGCTTTAGCCAATGCTCCGGCAAGAGAGAGTGATTTCTTCAAAGTTCCTCAGATAATTGAGGGCAAATAATGGAAAAGTTGTGCTCGCTTACGGCTCATAAGTTAAAAGAGCTGATGGTAAAAGGCGATACGACCCCGCTTGTAATCGTAGAGCAATTATTTTCCAGGATCGAAAAATGCGACGGTAAAATAAAGGCGTTTGTCCTTGCCAATAAAGAAAAAGCTGTAAAAAATGCAGCTGCTTCCAAAAATAGCGGTAAATTGGCCGGAGTTCCGGTCCTGCTCAAAGATAATATTTGCGTTAAAGGCGAACTTACGACCTGCGCTTCGAAGATATTGGCAGGATTTAAACCGCCATATGACTCGACTGTGACGCGCAAGCTCGAAGATGCCGGTGCGATCCTGATAGGCAAGGCGAACATGGATGAATTTGCGTTCGGCTCGTCCTGCGAGACGTCGTGCTACGGACCGACGAAGAACCCGTGGGACACCACGCGCATCCCGGGCGGCTCGAGCGGCGGCAGCGCGGCTGCAGTGGCCTCCGACGAGACGATACTCGCACTCGGCTCCGACACGGGCGGCTCGATCAGGCAGCCGGCAGCGCTATGCGGCGTCGTTGGGCTCAAACCGACTTACGGCAGAGTCTCGCGCTACGGACTGATCGCGTTTGCCTCATCGCTCGACCAGATCGGCCCGATCACTAAGGATGTCGAAGACGCCGCGCTCCTTCTTAGCGTGATCGCAGGCTATGACGAAATGGACTCCACCTCTGTTGACTTGCCTGTTCCCGACTACGCTAAAGCACTGACAAATAATGTAAAAGGCCTGCGCATCGGCGTACCGAAGGAATATTTCATCGAAGGCCTCGACAAAGAGGTAGAGGCCAGCGTAAGATCTGCCATCGAACTTTTAAAGTCGCTCGGCGCTGAAG
Source organism: Candidatus Omnitrophota bacterium (assembly GCA_041663425.1). Lineage (GTDB taxonomy): Bacteria > Omnitrophota > Gorgyraeia > 2-01-FULL-45-10 > 2-01-FULL-45-10 > FEN-1322. The sequence goes on along the minus strand of JBAYMS010000054.1, from coordinate 5,494 downwards.
TGAAGGAGATATCGCTGCCGCACACAGAATACGCGGTCAGCACATATTACATCGTCGCCACCGCCGAGGCTAGCTCAAACCTCGCGCGATTTGACGGGGTGCAGTACGGCCTGAGGGCAGATGACGCAAAAGATATGATCGATATGTACATAAGGACCCGCTCACAGGGATTTGGCAATGAGGCGAAGAGGCGTATACTTCTCGGTACTTATTGTCTTTCGACAGGTTATTACGACGCGTATTACCTTAAGGCTCAGAAAGTCAGAACAAAGATCCGGGAAGATTTTGATAAAGCGTTTCAGGCTTGCGATTGCATTGTTACGCCTACTTCTCCGACTCCGGCTTTTAAGATAGGCGAAAAAACCAATGATCCGCTCAGCATGTATCTTTCCGACATTTACACGATACCGGCAAATCTGGCGGGACTGCCGGCAATCTCTATCCCTTGCGGATTTTCTAAGGCAGGATTACCGATAGGTTTGCAGATCCTCGCGAAAGCTTTTGATGAAGAGACTATGTTCAGGACAGCCTATACATTTGAACAAAATACAGAATTTCACAAGAAGAGGCCGGCTCTATGAACTATGAAACGGTGATAGGCCTGGAAGTCCATTTGCAGCTTGCCACAAACACTAAGGCATTTTGCGGCTGCTCGACCAAATTTGGTCAGAAGGCAAATTCACAGGTCTGCCCGGTATGCCTCGGCTTTCCCGGCAGCCTCCCAGTCCTGAACGCAGAGGCATTTAAGTTTGCCATCAGAGTTGCCCTCGCGCTAAATTGCAAGATACAGGGCCTGATAAAATTTGACAGAAAAAATTATTACTATCCGGATCTGCCGAAAAATTTCCAGATATCCCAATACGACATGCCGCTTTCATATGATGGATTTATCGATATACCTGTAAACGGCAGCCGGAAGAGGATCAGGATAAAACGCGCTCACATGGAAGAGGATGCAGGTAAGCTCATGCACCCCGAGGGTGAGGACTACAGCCTTGTTGATTATAACCGCGGCGGTATGCCGCTTCTGGAAATAGTTACCGAACCCGATATAAATTCGCCGCAAGAGGCTTATGATTACCTGACAAAGCTTAAATCGATCCTTGAGTATCTGCGTGTTTCAGATTGCGATATGGAAAAAGGCTCGCTCAGATGTGATGCCAATATTTCTATCAGGCCTGTGGGCGAGAAAAAGCTCGGAACGAAGGTCGAGATCAAGAATATGAATTCATTTAAAGGCGTTAAGAGCGGCCTCGAATACGAAGAAAAGAGGCAGGCATCTGTTCTTGAGGACGGTGGCACGCTCGTGCAGGAAACGCGTCTTTGGGACGCCGGTAAATGCGTTACGCTGTCTATGCGGACTAAAGAAGGGGCGGAAGATTACAGGTATTTTCCGGAACCGGATCTTGTGCCGTTTGTCGTGGACAAAAATGAGATCGAAGAGATAAGAAAGGCTTTGCCGGAACTTCCCGAGGCGAGGATCGAGCGGTTTAAAAAAGAATTTGGCCTTTCAGATTACGATGCGGGTGTGCTTACCAGCCAGATAGATCTGGCGGACTATTACGAGGCGGTCGTGAAGCTTTATAAAAACGCAAAAGTTGTAGCAAACTGGCTTATGGGCGACATAATGGCAGCTATGAATGAAAAGAATGTGAAAGTGACCGATTTAGGCCTTGCGCCGGATAAGTTTGCCGGGCTCCTTGCGATGATAGATTCCGGTGCTATCAGCGGTAAGATGGCCAAAGAGATATTGGCGGACGCGATCGAGACAAAGGCGAGTCCTGAGGAGATAGTAAAAAAGAAAGGGCTTGTGCAGATAAGCGATGCCGGTGCGATAGAAGAGATAGTTAAAAATGTCATCGTCCGCGAAGTCAAATCGGTAAACGATTATAAGAGCGGTAAAATGGCAGCTATGGGTTTTCTGGTCGGGCAGGTTATGAAAGAAAGTAAAGGAAAAGCAAATCCCGGTAAAGTTAATGAAATACTGAGGAAGCTCTTAGGAGATTAAAATAGATGAGACGTTTATATGGCGTTGTCCTGACGGCAGCATTGTTGGTTATGATGACCTTTATGGCTATCGGTTGTCGTGAAAAAAGTGCGCAGGTTAAAAGCGAGCCCGTGGTAACTTCTGCGAAGACAACTCTCTACGACCAGATGGAGCTATTTGCGGACGCTATTAGTCTTGTGCGCGCTGATTACGTCGATGAGGTTGACTCTAAAAAGCTGATATATGGCGCTATGAGGGGCATGTTATCAAGTCTTGATGACTACAGCCAATTTATGGATCCGGAAGAATATGAAGAGATAAAGACCGAGACCAAAGGGGAGTTTGGCGGTATAGGTACCGAGATAGCGCTTAAAGAAGGGATCCTTACGATAGTAACGCCTATTGTAGGAACTCCTGCCGAAGCTGCCGGTGTGAAGCCCGGCGACAAAGTGGTAAAGATAAACGATAAAAGCACTAAAAACATAACGCTCAATGAAGCCGTTAAGCAGATGCGCGGCCGGCCTGGTTCCATGGTAACTCTTACTATATGGCGCGAGAAGGATCAGAAGATAATAAATATCCCCATCAGAAGATCTATTATTAGGATCCGCAGCATAAAGACGGCGGAGCTTGTGGACGGCAATATCGGTTATATAAAATTAGTGGAATTTCAGGATTCTACGAAACGCGAACTTGATGATGCGCTGAAAAAACTGGAGTCGCAGGGGATGGATTCTCTGATCCTTGATCTTCGATATAATCCGGGAGGAGTTCTTGATGGTGCGGTAGACGTCGCCGAAAGATTTCTGCCTAAAGACAGCGATATTGTTTCTATAAAAGCGCGGTCAATGAAGCAGAGTATGGCCTTTAAATCCAGCGGAAAATTTACTCACCCATCTTACCCGTTAATAATCCTTGTTAATGAAGGATCAGCCAGCGCGGCTGAAATAGTCGCAGGCGCTGTCCAGGATAATAAACGCGGTATGGTGCTGGGAGCGAAGACGTATGGAAAAGCATCTGTCCAGACCGTTATTCCGCTTAAAGACGGCTCGGCTCTGCGCCTTACTACTGCCGCTTACCTTACTCCGTCCGGCAAGCTCATAAAAGAGCAGGGTATAATGCCCGACGTTGTAGTGGCATCGCGCGACGGTAAGAACGGAACTTTTGAAAGTCCGGAAGAGGTTTTTGAAAAGGTCGTCGAAAAGAAAGACGCGAGGAGAGATTTTTCCGGTAAAAATAAAGTGGAGATAGACAATCAGCTGGATGCTGCTATCAATCTGATCAAAGCGATCAAGATCTATGACAGGGAGAAAGCGTGAAGGCTAAAAACGTTTTAATCGCAGTATCTGTTCTGGTTCTGGTCCTGACCGCTTTTTTTCTGGGGCAGAGGACGCAGGTTGAAGTTAAGAAAAAGACACAGGTTAAAAAAGTTGTTCAGCCTCGGATAGTTAAAAAGAAAAAAGCAGCTGTTCTGCCGTCTGCGGTAATACCGTCCAGAGTCGCAAAAGTTGCAATTGTAATAGATGACTTTGGATATAGTAAAAATAATCTGCCGGCATTTTTTGATATAAAAGAACCACTGACATTTTCTATACTGCCCAATCTACGATATTCGCGGGATATAGCCAAAAGCGCAAAAGAGCACGGTTGCGAAGCTATTCTGCATCTGCCCATGGCTTCTCATAGGAAAGATGTCGTAGAGGAGATAGACACTCTTAAGCCCGGAGACAGCCAGAAAGAAATTATTGCCCGTCTTTCGAAAGACATCGAGTCGGTTCCCGGCCTGGACGGAGTTTCAAATCATATGGGCTCGCTGGCCACAGAGGATAAGACGCTGATGACGACCGTGCTTGCGTATCTGAAGAAGCACAACCTTTACTTTTTTGATAGTGTTACGTCAGATAAGTCTGTATGCGCAGATGTGGCAGGATCGACCGGTATAAAATTTGCTAAAAGAGATATTTTCCTGGATAATTCCAATGATGTTGACCGAATTGCGGGAGAGCTTGCGGAGCTTAAGAAGCTTGCGTTTAAAAGAGGGCGGGCGATCGCGATATGTCATGACAGAAAAAATACCGCGATAGCGCTTGCCAAGGTAATGCCGCAGATGGCCGAAGAAGGTATCGAGTTCGTTTGTCTTTCGGATATGGTGAGGTAATATGCTGACGCTGGGTATTGAATCTTCCTGCGATGAAACGAGCGTGTCTTTGACGAACGGCCGCAAGATCCTGGCTAATGTCGTATCTTCCAGCGTCCATCTTCATAAAAAATACGGGGGCGTTGTTCCTGAGATCGCTTCCAGGTTTCATGTCGAGTATATAGTCGAGGTTTTGTCCGAAGCATTGAAAAAATCCGGTAAAGATCTTAAAGACGTCGAGCTTATTGCTGTCACCAACGGGCCAGGTCTTGTTGGCGCGCTTCTTACCGGGATATCAATGGCTAAGTCTATAAGCTACAGCCTTAATAAACCGCTTATAGGCGTAAACCACATACTTGCTCATCTATACAGTTCATTTTTAAGCGAAAACGCGCCGCAGTTTCCGTTCATAGGTCTTGTAGTTTCGGGCGGGCATACGACATTGTTCTATTGCGAAAATATAGGCTCGCAGCGTATTCTCGGCTCGACCCAGGATGATGCTGTTGGTGAAGCTTATGATAAGGTGGCGAAAATACTGGGTCTCGGATATCCGGGAGGTCCTGTCATCGACAGATTAGCGAAAGAAGCTTCCGGGAATAGTATTATACCTTTCCCTAAGAGCTATCTTGGAAAAGATTCTCTGGACTTCAGTTTCAGCGGCATAAAGACATCAGTCCTTTATTATGTTCACCGGCTGCATCAGAAAAAACAAACTATAAGCAAAAAAGAGATAAAAAATATATGTTATTCATTCCAGGAGGCAGCTCTCGACGCGCTGGTTGACAAGGTGATAAAAGCCTCAGAGCTTACCAAATCTAAATGTCTGGTTGTGGGCGGTGGTGTGGCGGCCAATTCCAGGCTAAGAGAGAAGATGGCTGAACTCGCGTCATTTTCTTCTATGAAAATACATTTTCCTGAGTTAAAATACTGTATGGACAATGCTGCAATGATCGGCTATCTGGGCGAGGCGCTTTATAAAAAAGGCTTGAGGAGCGATCTGTATCTCTCCGCAGAGCCAAATCTGGCCGTTAGCTTACAGGTGGTTAAAAGAATTTGGAGATAGTGAATGTTAAATGACTGGAATATTTTAATGCGTTTAGTTCTTGCCGGTATTTTAAGCGGTGCGATAGGCTTTGAGCGGGAATTTCACGGCAGGGCGGCAGGCTTCAGGACTCATATCCTTCTGTGCGTAGGTTCCACTCTCATCATGCTCACCTCTATGCATATCTTCGATCTGTATTCTTCTAAAATTTCTCTCGATCCGGCCAGGATAGCGGCCGGTGTAATTACCGGCATAGGTTTTCTCGGCGCCGGTACTATCATGCATGCCAAGTCAGCCGTCAGGGGCCGTACAACTGCTGCGAGTTTGT
>JBAYMS010000053.1:0-10398 GCA_041663425.1 Candidatus Omnitrophota bacterium | reverse complement strand
GAGGTACCAAAGCGGTCAAATGGATCAGACTGTAAATCTGACGGCTCACGCCTTCGAAGGTTCGAATCCTTCCCTCACCACCAGTTTCATTTCTGACATATTATATCAGGCGATGGAGTTCGCCATTAACCGCCTCAATTAGGCCGATGACTCCTACTAAAATAGGAGGATTGTCCAATGTTGAGGTTTTTTATTATTGCTATGGGCGGCGCTGTAGGCACTCTGTTCAGATATGCCCTCTCAGGTTTTGACCGCAAAGTTTCGAACGGTATTTTCCCGATAAACACGCTGATCGTAAATCTTATAGGGTCTCTGATTATTGGATTCTTCTGGGGACTATTTGAGCATTTGTCAGTCTCGTCACACGCAAAGACATTTATATTTATCGGTATCCTGGGCGGATTTACAACCTTTTCGGCCTTTAGCCTGGAAAGTTTTAACCTATTCAGGGATGGCGAATTTAAAATAGCCTTGCTCAATATCGGCATAACCAATATTTTGGGGATACTGCTGGTATTTATCGGTTTTGTTATTTCTAAATATATGGTAAATTTTTTAAAATAGATCGTCTCCGCATTTTTCCGCTTGTCTCATAATAGATATATGATATAATTACAAGATTAATAACAGTTGCGGGCGTAGCTCAATGGTAGAGCGCTAGCCTTCCAAGCTAGTTACGACGGTTCGATCCCGTTCGCCCGCTCCATTTTAATTAATATGTTTTACAAGGAGTTCGCATGAATTCTGTTTGTAAGATCCTTACAGTCGATGACCAGATGGGCATCGACTCTTTTTTTTATGAATTTTTCAGCGTGCGCAATTACGAAGTCTTCAGCGCTATGAGCGGCAGAGAGGCTGTTGAAATAGTGAAGAAGCACAAGCCTCGGATAGTTCTTCTGGATGTAAAGATGAGAGGGATGGATGGTATTGAGACCCTTAAGCAGATAAAAGCTATTGATAACGAAATCGTTGTTATCATGGTTACGGGCGAGAAGGATGATGACACGATAAACGCGGCACTGACTGCCGGCGCAAATGATTATATAACTAAACCGCTTAGTCTTGAGTATCTCGAAAAAGTGGTTCTTCTGAAATTTATAAATCTTCAGATAAAAGATCTGGGAAAAATTTAACAGGCCGCTCGTATAACTCGCGGCACTTAGCCTACGACAAGGCTGAATAAACTTGGGGGTAAGCATGTTAAATACTGGAATCGAAGCGATCAATGAAAAAGTAAAAAAAGAAAGCGTGTTCGTAAAAACGCTCGTTGATGAAATCGAAAAGGTTATAGTCGGTCAGAAATATCTTATAGAGAGGCTTCTGGTAGGTCTTCTGGCAAACGGCCACATTCTTATTGAAGGCGTCCCCGGTCTTGCGAAAACGCTTTCGGTCAGGGTTCTCGCTCAGAGCATAAAGACTAAATTCCAGAGGCTGCAATTTACCCCGGACCTTCTGCCTGCGGATCTTGTAGGTACGCTTATATATAATCCTAAAGATGGCAATTTCACAACTAAGAAAGGCCCGATATTCGCCAATATAATCCTGGCTGATGAAATTAACCGTTCGCCCGCTAAAGTTCAGAGCGCGCTCCTTGAGGCTATGCAGGAGCGTCAGGTTACCATAGGTGAAGAGACTTACAAGCTGGATGAGCCATTTCTTGTCCTGGCGACTCAGAATCCCATAGAACATGAAGGCACATACCCGCTGCCGGAAGCCCAGGTGGACAGGTTCATGCTTAAGCTGAAGATAGGCTATCCGTCAAAAGAAGACGAGTTGAAAATTATGAAGAGGATGGCCGTTACCGATAAAAAGATAAACGTTAAAAACGTTGTCGGCCCGGAAGATATTGTGCGCGCGCGTAAAGTTGTGGACGAGATTTACCTTGATGAGCGTATTGAAAAATATATAGTCGATATTATTTTTGCAACGAGAGAGCCTAAGTCTTACAGGCTCGATGAGCTTACACCGCTGATCCAGTATGGCGCATCGCCCAGAGCGAGCATCTATCTGTCAGTCGCGGCTAAGGCATACGCATTTTTGCAGGGGCGCGGTTACGTCGTCCCTCAGGATGTGAAGACTATAGGTCTCGATGTTCTCAGACATCGCGTTATCGTAAGTTATGAGGCCGAAGCAGAAGATAAAACCAGTGAAGATGTGATAAAGCGTATTTTTGAGGAAGTCAGAGTACCATAAAGAAACGTTTTATAACCCGCAAGCTTAACCTATGCTCCCTAAGGACATATTACGCAAGGTAAGAAGGATCGAGATAACGACCTCAAAGCTCGTTACCGATATGCTTTCCGGCCAGTATGAAAGCGTTTTTAAAGGCCGCGGCATAGAGTTTGATGAGGTCAGAGAATACCAACCTGGCGACGAAATACGTTCGATCGATTGGAACGTGACTGCGCGTATGGGGCGTCCGTTCATAAAGAAATTTGTTGAGGAACGCCAGCTTACAGTTATGATATTGCTAGACGTATCCGGCTCATCCTATTTCGGTACGACTAAACGCCTGAAAAGCGAGCTTGCCGCCGAGATCTCTGCAGTCCTGACATTCGCCGCCATACAGAATAAAGACCGGGTAGGGCTTTTAATATTTACGGACCGTATAGAAAAGTTTATCCCTCCCAGGAAAGGTTTGTCCCACGTCCTCAGGGTTATCAGGGAAGCTTTGTATTTTAAACCCAAGGGCAAGGGGACAGACATTGCTGGTGCTCTCAAATATCTGGATGGAGTTACCGCACGCCGCGTTGTCGCGTTTGTCATTTCCGATTTCTTTGACAAAAATTACAAGAAAGCTCTTTCGATCGCCAATAAAAAGCACGACGTAGTGGCGATCACTATAACAGATCCGCGCGAAATGGACCTTCCTAATGTAGGGTTGGTAGAGCTTCAGGATGCTGAAACGGGTTCGACATTTCTGGTCGACACGGCAAGCAAAGCTGTTAGGGAAAAATTTTCCGCCAAATCCCGTAATATGATAGACGAGCGAAGCAGGGTATTCAGCGCTGTGAGCATAGATCATATAGATATCAGCACCGACAAACCGTATGTTGAAGAGCTTATAAAGTTTTTCAAGAAACGAAAAAAGAGGATATAGCTTAAAAATGAAACTTAGAATATTTTTAGCCGTATCTTTTATTCTGCTGCTCTCGCAATGCGCGGTTGCCGCCGCCGATGACGGCGTATCTGTGCAGGCGCTGGTTGACCGTGCAACTATCCATATAGGCGATAGGGTGAAACTTACCATTGATGCGAATTACCGCGCTGGGACTGAGATAAAATTTCCTGATTTTAAGGACAGCAAGATAGGTGAATTTGAAATAAAGGACTCTGGCAAAGTTCTGAAAAGGAGATTGTTTGGGGGCGTTCTTCAGCGCCGTTGGTATATTGTAACTTCATATGTGCTTGGTAAACACCAGGTCCCGGAGATAGAGGTGAAATATAGGACTAAAGGATCCGGGGATTGGAAGAGTGTTAAGACAGGCCTTTTAAGTGTAACTGTAGAGTCAATTCTTCCTAAAGGTAAACTTCCACCCGATATTAAAGATGTAAAAGGCCCTCTTAGGTATTTTGAGATAAACTGGCTGCTTATGATAGGTGTTGTGCTCCTGGTTGTGTTTATAGCAGCCATAGTTTTCTATAAATTAAGGAAGTCTCCCGAGCCGATAAAGCTGCCGCATGAGACTGCGCTTGAGGAACTCGAGGCTGTCAGGGGAAATTTTCTCAGGAATTCCGACGTGAAAGAATACTACGCAGGTATATCCGATTGCGTCAGGCGTTATATAGAGAGATTGTTTAAGTTAAGGGCGCCCGAGATGACCACCGAAGAATTCTTGGGTTCTCTAAGGGAATCTGCCGCGTTATCTATGATTTTATCTCTCGACCAGAAAGATCTGCTTAAAGAATTTTTGAACGCGTGCGATCTGGTGAAATTTGCCAGATACAATCCAGTGAAAGGCGAGATGGAATCGATATTCCTTTTAGCTAAAAAATTTATTGAAGAAACGAAAGGGGCCAGCTAAAAATGTTTGAATTCAGGTATCCGGCCGTCCTGTTTCTTATGCTGCTCGTCCCGATAGCGGTATTGATCCTGCTTAAGAAAAGGTCCGAACCGACTTTCATATTTTCATCGCGCGAACTTGTCGGCGACCTGAAGCCGACTTTGCGTTCCCGTCTTAGCAAGACCCCTGTTTTTATCAGAGCCATAACTCTGATATTGCTTATTCTTGCCCTTGCCAGGCCGCAGTCTGTTCTTGAAGGCACCAAGACTATATCTGAGGGTGTCGATATGGTACTCGCGCTCGATACGTCTACGAGTATGCTTGCTGAGGATTTTACCTTAAAAGGTGTGCGTGTGAACAGGTTTGACCTCGTCAGGGAAGTTGTAAAGGAATTTATACAAAAACGTAAGGATGACCGTATAGGTATGGTTGCTTTTGCCGCCCGCGCATACACGGTTTGTCCGCTCACAACAAATTATTCCTGGCTTATTGAAAATCTCGACAGAGTTACCGTGGGAATGATCGAAGACGGTACTGCTATCGGCAGCGCCATAGCAAGCTCATGCAACAGACTGCGCACGTCGAAGACTAAAAGCAGGATCGTGATATTACTGACCGACGGCGTTAGCAACGCAGGCAGTATATCGCCTATAGTTGCCGCAGAAGCCGCTAAAGCGCTTGGGGTGAAGATCTATACTATATGCGTGGGGCGTAAAGGGCTTTCGCCTTACCCATTCCGCGATCCTTACGGCAGAAAAGTCTACCAGAATATACCTATAGAAATAGATGAGGATGTCCTTAAGCGCATAGCGTCCATAACAGGAGGAAAGTATTATCTGGCGACCGATTCTGAAACCCTCCGGAAAATATATGAAGATATAAATAAGCTTGAGAAGTCTGTCATTGAACATTTTGGGTATAGAGAATACAGTGAGCTTTTCTATTATTTTTTAATACCGGCTCTGATACTGATCATTTTGGAAATATTATTAACCAATACCATATTTATGAGGGTGCCTTAGCAGATGCATTACGCAAATCCTAAATATATAACGCTTATGATAATCGTAACTATTATCATGGCATTTTTTTATCTATGGGCGATGAAGAGAAGACGAAAGCTCATGAATCGCTTTGTGGAAAAATCGCTGGCCGGGACTATAGCTCCCACTATTAGTAGCGAGCGTAAGACGGTGAAGATGGCAATGATCATCATTGCAGTTATTTTTATGGTCTTTTCTCTTGCAAGGCCTCAATGGGGATTTGAGTGGAAAGAGACTAAGATGAAGGGGCTTGACATACTGATCGCTGTAGACGTTTCCAAGAGTATGCTGGCTACGGACGTTAAGCCTAACAGGCTCGAGCGCACTAAGTTCGGTATAAAAGACCTCGTGAAGAAGCTCAATGGCGACAGGGTGGGCCTGATCGCTTTTTCCGGCACAGCTTTTCTGCAATGCCCTCTGACGATAGACTATAACGGGTTTTTATTGACTCTTGACGATCTTACTGTGAATACGATCCCGCGCGGCGGAACTTCGATTTCCGGCGCTATCCGCGAAGCCGTGAATATATTTAAAGGACAGGATAAGAAATATAAAAATCTGATAATAATAACGGACGGTGATGACCTCGAGGGAGACCCTATAAAGGCTGCAAAAGAGGCGTCCGAGCAAGGCGTAAAAATATATTGTGTAGGAGTCGGAACTTTTGAGGGTGCGCTTATCCCGGCTGTCGACGAGAGCGGCGAGCGCGGTTGGGTTGCCGATAAAGGTGGCAATGTAGTCAAAACCAAACTCAATGAAGAGATGCTTAAAACCGTAGCTATTTCTACCGGTGGTAGTTATGTGCGCGCGACTCAGTCGGATTTCGGGCTTGTGCTATTGTATGATAAAAGCATTTCGAAGCAGGAAAAGAAAGATATTGAAGGAAAGATGAATAAGCAATATAAAGAGCGCTTTGTATATTTTCTCGGCGTAGCTTTGCTTATTCTGCTGATAGAGCCTTTTATTTCTGAAAAGAAGAGGCAGGCGAGATGAAGCGAATACCGGTGGTCGTTGTTTTTATATTGCTGGCATCAGCTCTACCAGCCAGTGCCTCTGTTAAAAATGGTGTCAAAAAAGGCAATTTATTATATAATACCAATCGTTACGCCGAGGCGGGTAAAGCTTATGATGAAACTGCAGCATTATATCCGCATTCGGGCGTGCCTTCTTACAACTCCGGCATCGCAAGATACAAGATGGGCACATACGGCGCAGCTATTGAGAAGTTCAATAGTGCTATAGCATCAGGCCATGCAGATATAATACCGGCAGCCGATTACAATATAGGTAATGCGCAGTATAAGCTTGGCGCATCGGCCGAAGAAAGCGACATAAAGAAAGCCAAAGAGTTTTATGAAACTGCTTTGAAATTCTATAAACGCTCGATAGATTTAAATCCATCGGATGAAGATGCGAAATTTAATTATGAGTTTGTGGAAAAGAAGCTGAATGAGTTGGCAGAGAAATATCAATTCAAGAAAGACGATAAGAAGGACCAGAAGAAAGACGACAAGAAAGACCAGAATAAAGATAATAATCAGAAACAGGATCAGAAGCAAAATCAGCAGCAGGACAAACAGAAAGATCAACAGGATAAAGAGCAAAATAAAAAACAGGATGAACAGCAAAATCAGCAACAGCAAAACAAGCAGCAAGACCAGCAGGGGAAGCAGGATCAGAAAGAGCAGGAGAAGAAAGATAAGGACGAGCAACAGCAGAGCCAGGATTCTCAGCAAAACAAAGAGCAGGATCAGCAGCAAGGGCAGGGTCAACAGCAGAAAGATCAAGAACAACAGCAGCGGGAGCAGCAACAGAAAGAACAGCAGAAGGAGGAAGATAAAAAACAAGGGGAAGGTCAGCAGGAGGATCAGGAGAAGAAAGAGCAAGAGAAGAAGGAACAGCAAGAAAAGCAGCAGGGCCAGGGCGCTGAAGAGGAGAAGCCTGAGGGCGGCGAAGAAGAAAAGCCGCAGCCTTCAGAACAGCCTGGAGAGGCCGCACAGGAAGAGAAGCCGGAGCCCCAGGAATCTGCTGCTGAGGAAAAGAAAGACGAAAAAAAAGAGGAGGATGGTTTGCAGGCTTATCAGTCGCCGCAATCTGATGGTCAGGGTGTAGAGATGTCCGAGCAGGAAGCTAAGATGCTGCTCGAAGGATATAAAGGCGAAGAGGCGAGCGGCATGGCCGTTCGTATGAGAAAGAAGAAAGTTGATTTACCCGAACCTGCGAAAGATTGGTAGTATGAATAAAATTAAAAATCTTATAGTTGTTTTTTTGGCTCTGTTTTCAATATCCGGCAGCGCTTTGGCTGCCGATGTGAAATTTCAGGTGCAGCTCGACCGGGAGCGGCTTGTTCTTGGTGAGAGTGCGCAACTTGGCCTGTCTTTCCAGGGGACGCAGTCTATGCCTGCACCTGACATAGGCAATATAGATGGTCTCGAAGTGCGTTACGTCGGGCCGTCTACAATGATGACGGTTATAAATGGCCAGGTGTCGAGCTCTGTCACGCACATGTATACCGTCCAGCCGCTGCGTGTCGGGAAATTTCAGATAGGGCCTTTTACGTTTAAGTATAAGAATGATCTGTATTCTTCAAATATGGTTACGCTAGATGTGACTGAAGAAAGAGTGTTTACTCCGCCAAGGCAGCAGGCTCGCGCTGAACCTGCTGCGCAGAAGGTTAATCTCGAAGACAGGATGTTTGTTACCCTCAATCTTGATAAACCTACGGCTTATGTGAATGAGCTCATACCAGTCACTGTTAAGCTTTATGTGAATCAGATGAATGTGAGCGATATTCAGCTCCCGGCGTTTACTCAGGAGGGTTTTTCTAAGGTTGAATTTAAAGAACCCAAACAATATCGGGAGAGGATGGGCGGGCTTACTTATGATGTTCTTGAATTCAGGACAAACCTTTATGCTACGCGCCCCGGTGATTATAGGGTAGGCCCTGCCAGGATTAAATGTAATGTGGTTGTGCGTCGAAAAGCTGCCGGCGGTGCGATGCGTGATGACATGTTCGGCAATGATCAGGCGTTAAGAGATTCCTTCTTTGATGATTTCCTTGCCCGTTATGAAAAGGTGCCCACTGAGCTTAAGTCAGACGATGTTCATCTTATAGTTTCGCCTCTTCCCGGGGAAAATCGGCCGAAGAACTTTTCCGGAGCAGTCGGTGATTATCAATTTATATACGAAGCGAGTCCTTTAAAAGTCAAGACCGGGGACCCTGTCACTGTGCGCATGCGCATCAATGGCACTGGAAACTTCAATACCGTCCTGTCGCCTACGATAGAAACAATGACAGGTTTTAAGGCATATGAACCCGAAGTCAGGACTCAGGAAAATTCTAAAGAGTTTGTTCAGGTTCTGATCCCTGAAACGGAAAAGATTACGCAGGTGCCCACTGCCTCGTTCAGTTATTTCGACCCCATCGCCAAGGAATATAAGACAATAACTCAGGGGCCTATAGCGCTTCAGGTAGAGAAGGCAAAAGAGGAGCTGCCATCGAAAGTAGTTGAAGCTGTTGCCGCGCCTAGTTCAGAGGACGCTAAGGAGCTGGTGACTGATATTATTTATTTGAAGGAAGCTCCGGGCAGGTGGAGGTCTACGGAGGATCATATATATAGAAAGAGTATATTCTGGCTGTTTTTTTTAGTCCCATTAATTGCGCTGGTAATAATATATATAGTGGTAGGGCGTATTAATAAAATAAAGTACGATACGGTTTACGCTGCCAGGCTGATAGCATTTAAAGTTTCCAGATCCGGTATGAGGGCGTTAAAACATAAGACTAAACTTAACGATTCTAAGATATTCTATGAGGAACTCTTTAAGACGATGCAGGAATATCTGGGCAACCGGCTTTACCTGCCGCCGGCTGGACTTACGTTTGATATGGTCAATCAGAAGCTTCTGGCTAAAGATGTGGATGCTGCGGTCATAACGAAGATCCGAAACTTATTTACTGTATGCGACGAGGCAAGGTTTGCGTTTTTGAACTTCGGTGTAGAAAAGATGCAGGATGATTATAGAGAACTTGTAGATGTGATAAATTATCTGGAGCGTAAAAAGTTATGAAGAAAATTATCCTGATAATAACTGTATTGTTGTCCATAGCGGGCACAGCGTTTAGTGAAGAACTGAAACCTCTTGACCAGAATAAGCTTTTCTATTCGGCCAATAGCTTTTACGAAAAGCGGGATTATGAAAAAGCGCTTAATGAATACAAAAAGATATTAGATATGGGCATCGAAAGCGGGGCACTGTATTACAATATCGGTAACTGCTATTTTAAGCTCGGAAAACTTGGATATGCAATACTCTTCTACGATAAGGCGGAACGCATTATACCTCAGGATGGAGATCTTAAATCCAATTTAAGCTATGCAATGTCGCTCGTCGGGGCTTCTTCAGCAGATGCGCCGCGGAAAAACCCGATAGTGAGTGTTATCAAAGCGCCTTTCATGGACCTGAATCTTAACGGTATTGCAATATTTGCGCTGGCTATTTATATTGTATTTATAGTGCTGCAGATAGCGGGGATTGTAAATCCTGTCTTTGCAAAAAAGACGCGCCTGTTGTATATTATCACGTTTTCATTTTTCGTGGTTAGCTTGGGCGCGTTCGCCATACGATATTATGACGAGGATATCGTGCGGCGTGGGGTGGTGGTCCAGCGAGGTGTTGAATGTAGGTATGAACCTATAGATAAGTCCAATATTTTTTACAAGCTCCAGGAAGGCGAGAGGGTCTCGGTCCTAAAAACGAGAGATGGTTGGAGACGGGTTCGGCGTCTCGACGGAAAAACTGGATGGGTTCGCCAGGAAACGGTAGATGAGATATAGGCTCCAGGGTTTAATAAAAAATAATAAAAAAAACCTTGACATATTTTCGCAATCTGCTATAATTCATTAACTAAATTTTTTTACTCTTACAATATAAATATTCTCGACGAGTTTTAAAATAACGACAACTCTGATGCGGAGATTTTTTTGTCTTTTTGCGTTTTGTTTAACACTTCGACAGGCTCAGCGTTAAATCTTGAGCGAAGTTGAAGGATGTAACAGCCGCTAGCTTTAAAATCGGCTAAAGCGGCTGCAGTAGCTCAGTCGGTAGAGCACATCCTTGGTAAGGATGAGGTCATCGGTTCAATCCCGATCTGCAGCTCCAGAAACAATAAGTTAATTTAACTAGTCCTTAGCTGCAGAGATAATGCAGAAGCAGTTCGGGACGATTTGCAAAAAGAAAGCAACAGCAAATCGGAGGAGTTTTTTATGGCAAAAGAAACGTTTGTAAGGAGTAAGCCGCACGTCAATATAGGCACTATCGGTCATATCGACCACGGTAAGACTACGCTT
>JBAYMS010000052.1:0-10429 GCA_041663425.1 Candidatus Omnitrophota bacterium | reverse complement strand
GTTTTTGTAGGTGATAGGCCTGATGGCTTCCGCTATCGAGACATCTCCTCCAATATTTCTATATTTAGTATACATGATGATTTCTATTTTGGCAAGGTCTGACAACAAATATTTTTCATATGTTGAACTACCTATCCCCTAAGCATTGAATGCTGCTATGTAAATATCAAGATCCCGGTCTGAAAACAAAACGAAAAGAATGCGGTCAAAAGCGCTGGGGTTTTCTTTTATAAATGCTTTAACGGTATTTGCAGCGATCGCTGCAGCCTTTTCTACGGGAAAACGGTAAGCGCCTGTGGATATAGATGGAAAAGCTACCGACCGTATGCCGTTCTTTCTGGCTAAGTCCAGAGAGCTGCGATAACATGACGCGAGAAGCTCCTCCTCACCGTCATCCCCGCCATGCCATACAGGGCCTACCGTATGGATAGCGTACCGGGCGAGTAGTTTATATCCTTTGGTGAGTTTCGCCTGGCCCGTCTTACATCCGCCAAGCGTTCTGCATTCTTCTAGGAGCTCCGGCCGCGCTGCTCTATGGATAGCGCCGTCCACTCCGCCACCGCCCAATAGCGTCGTATTTGCGGCATTAACGATCGCATCCGTCGCGACTTTCGTAATATCGGTTTTTTTAAATTCGATAAGCGTTTCCATATAGCTTACGAGTTAACTTCTATGCGCGCATTCGTATCGAAAGGATTTGTGCGCATGGCAAACGAGAACAGGTAAGGATAATTATCCTTCAGGTGTTTCATATATAAAATCCAGTCGCGCAAGATAAGCCCATATGCGCGGTTCATATCTTTTACGATATGTTCATGATCCGTTTTCGACAATGCGGCAAGGTCTTTACGCGCGGCCAGCTCCTCAGAGAGATGGAATACCGCCCATAAAAGATCGGTAAATGTTTCGTGCTCCAAAAGGTTAGGATTCGCAAGCAGGTTAAGTAAAAGTCCGCGCCGCTCGGTTAAAAAACGCCTGAAGTCCTCGAGATTGCCCGGTTCCTGATGAAACGCAGGCACATATTTTTCCACCATCTTTTCGATACGTTTGAAATCATCCGAGGTCCATGTACCTGAGATGTGGAGCTCTTTCGATATTTTGGACGCATTGGCATCGAACAATGAAAAGAACTTAAGGAGCGCGGTTCCTATCTCACTATAAAATGTCCCTATCAGCATATTGAGCTTTTTCAATAGCGCGCGCTTTTCGCGGTATTCGAGCAGCCCCTGGATAAGAAGCACGACTATCAGAACCTCGACAAAAATATAAGCAAGGCTCGTTATGGCAAAAGATTCCAGATATTTCACGTCGCGGAATAACATATAATGAATGCTTATCGTCAGAGCCGATAGAAATAGCAGCACTATTCCGAGCCTCACCTGCCAATTAAATAAATTCTTCATGCTATTTCCTTCCGGGCTTTTTTGACTTTGAGGATGCCTCAGTAAATTTAATGATATCATTCATCATCTTTACCGCCTCAACCGGATGTTTCCCTGCGGCGGTTTCCCCTGAAAGCATTACGTAATCCGTGCCGTCTAATATAGCATTGGCCACGTCAGTTACCTCGGCCCTCGTAGGACGAAGATTCTCAGTCATGCTCTCAAGCATCTGCGTAGCTGTTATTACAAATTTTCGCTTATTATTGCATTTCTTAATTATCATCTTCTGCACCATAGGTATTTCATAAATTGGTATCGACACCCCCATATCGCCGCGCGCTATCATAATACCGTCGGATGCATCGATTATTCCGTTTATATTACGTATCCCTTCCCTGCTTTCTATCTTGGCGATTATTTTGCAGGAGGAGTTATGTTTGGATATGTGCCTGCGCACCATGATCATGTCGGCTGCCTTACGTATAAAAGACTGCGCTACGAAGTCGACGCCGTGTTTCATACCAAAATTAATATCTCCGATATCTTTGTCGGTAAGGCCCGCAAAACGTAAATGTACGCCGGGCATGTTTATACCTTTGTGAGATTTCAGCTGGCCGCCTACTATGACTTCAGCCTTTAGCCGGCGCTTTTCACGCTTTATGACCTGCAGATCGATCCTGCCATCATCTATGTATATATGTTGTCCTGCGTGTATATCGGATAGCGGGCCGGCGTAATCAAATGGGATAAGATCCGCGCGGCCTTTGACATTAGTTTCCTGCGTAAGCCAAACCTTACCACGTTTTACAAGCATAACGCCTGCCGGATCCGCAAAATCTCCTACGCGTATCCTTAGCCCTTCCAGATCCTGCAGAATATGTACATGTCTCCGGTATTTTTTGTTAAGCGTTCTTATATTTTCTATAAAAATGGCATGATCGGCATAAGTGCCGTGCGAAAAATTTAACCGCGCTACGTCCATACCCGCAAGCATCATCTTGCGAAGCACAGTCAACGAACCGCTTGCCGGCCCTATGGTGCATATTATCCGTGTCTTTGGCATAGAGTTATTATTTTATCCGTATGTATTTACTTCCGAATCATAACAAGCAGCATCTTGAACTTTGTCACAGCCTTTAGTGAATGCGGTTTACTTGCAGGCATTATTATCATCTCGCCTTTTTTAACTACGGACGATCTCCCGGCGATCTTAATATTAACCCGGCCATCCACGATGTAAACCAACGCATCAAATGGGGCGGTATGTTCACTCAGCCCCTGCCCCTTATCGAATGCAAATAAAGTAACCGTGCCCGTATCCTTCTTCACGATCTCTTTACTCACGACCGCACCGGACTGATACTTCAATAAATCCGCGAGGAGAAATGCTTTTGCTATTAGCTTAGGTGTTTTCATATAGATTAAATTTTAAACTATCTTTTCCACTTTAATAGAATCGTTATCTTTTACCGCACGCAACACATGCGGATCGCCCTCTATCTTACCGAAAACATTTACTGTGCTTGCCGGGCGGATCTCTTTGCCGCGGCTAGCCGGCGTAGGCCCAAAGAAGAAACACATGCACGGACCTTCCGGCCAATACACCACATCGCCTTCCTCCACTACATCAGCCGCATATTCTTTCTCGATGCCCATCTGCGGCTTTATATAAAAATAGACTTCGTCGCCCCACCGCTCCGCTTTCGCCGTTATCGGCAAATTATCCCATACGAGCTTCGCCGTCTTGGAGTCATTGAGCGTCGCGAAAACCTGCAATTTCCCGATCGTGATTTTTATGCGCATGGTTTATTTTTTGTATAAAACAAAATAAGGTAGTTTATCCAAACCTATATAATTAAACATCCAGTAATTAGCCCGCCTGGCCTTCTCGGATAATTTATACTTTTTTAGATTACCCTTTGGAACAAACGGATAAAATCTGATTTCCTGTCTTGCCTTACCAATTACAGTCCATTTAAAATTTACAATAAGCGGTGGAGGCATAATCCCGGACTTCAAAACCTTTTCCATTATCTGCCACCCAGCGCCAAAGACGATAGGCTTTGGTTTGGTTAAATTTGTCTTAACCTGGGCGCGAAAAGAACAGCCTGTGCATTGAATATCATAAAGCGGGTAGTTCGGTGGAAGTAGCATCAGCTTTTTGCCACAATTAGGACAAGGAACTAATTTAATAACCTCTGCTTCGCCTAAATCACCTGATTGTCTATTAGTTAGCACTTTTTCTCGCCTTTTGTTGTTTCATAGAAAGCACCACACTTTTAATGTGGTTATGTTTCGTAGGATTTCGACTATTCTATAAAAAGTCCGTGATTGTCATATTTCTTACACAGCTTACTTGCAAAAGCATACTGAATAGTGCGTTTGCAGGTTTAAAAACAGAACCGTCCGTATTTCTTAGTCAGGCACTATTATACAATAATTTTAGTAGACCAGCTCTTCTCCAGTCCGTATTTGAATATTTAACGTAACGCTTATTACTAAGTAACTAGCAATTACTATTTTTTTAAAAACACGTACCTTGGCTTTTACTAGACACATGGCCTTTAAGCCACAGTCTGGTCTAGAATTTTTCATATAAACTTCTCCTTTATCAGACTGCGGAAGAGCTGGCACTTGGCAATGTGCCATTTAATAATAAATAGGTTACACTTATTTATTTTACAAAAATAATCTCATAGCTCACGTTACACAATTCGCAAGGTAAGCTTATGTGGTTTTGAAACATCTACGTTTTTATCTATATCTACTCCTTCCAGAGCTTGGAAAGAACGTCTTTTGTTTTCTGTTCGTAAATCTCGATTAACTTCTTGGATGATTCTACAAGCGCGCGCTCGGCCTCGATTTTTTCAACGATTTGCTTCTGGATATCAATGGATGCAAGTGAAATATTTAAATCTTGTAAAACTTTTACAGATGCAACGTTCTGAATGGCAACGCCAGATACTTTTGATAAAAGTTGGCCTTGAAAATCATCGCTATCCATCCATAATTTTAAAAATTGTACGCTAAGGCCTTTATGGGGTTTTAATTTTAATAGCGCTTGATTTATAATTCCTTTTATAGATCCGATTGGAACAATCGCTGTTTTTCCCATCGTCCCAGAACAACTCATTATTAAATCATTTGGTTTAACTTCAAATCTTTTCATTTCTTTAAATTTTTCTTCGTCAACAAAATATCTGAAATCAGAAAAATTTTCATAAATAGCATGAGATTGTTCATATACGGCATAGCCGGCACTGACAAAAATTTCTTTTTTTAAGCTTCCACCGAAAGGCCCACGGACAAAGTCACATACCTCCCCCAACTTCGCTCTCCGCCACTTCGGGTCGATGTCGATTTTAGGTTTCCAGTTATCGACAATCTGCCGAGCGCCGGAGATGATGTTTTGATAGCCGTCTAATTCGGCAACAATTTGCTCTTGAACTTCAATCGGCGGGAGAGGAATTTTGAATTTAGAATATTGCGATATCCAGTATCGTTTATGTTCACCCGGCGTAAATTTAATATTCTGCATTGCCCAAAATATGTAGCGAATATTTGCCTTTTCTGTTTTTGCGTGCAATATCTTCATTGCTGACGATTTCACTTTGAAAGAAAAATCTACAAATTTTGTTGCAGTCGTAAAATCGTCAAAGATTATAACTGGTAATCCGTTATGAAATATCCCTTTTTTTTCATTTGTGTATCCTAAGATAAAAGATTTACCAGCGGTTAAAACCGGTGTTGGATAACTATCGTTGTAGTCGACAGATTCTACAATGTAATCTGTTGGTTGCTCGTAATCTAGAAACTCACCTAACTCTACCATCGACCATTTGGCTTTAGTGTAATCCGTTGCTATTCGATAACGATCTCCAGACAGGCTATAGTCATTACTTTCAACAATTTTTGTTTTCTCGACATATAAGGCGAGTTTGTTTTCCACCTTCTTGCCGTCTTTCCATGCGCCTATAATTTCCAACGCTTGTGGCAAGTCATTTTTATTGATCGGACGTTTTGTCGCGCCCAGATCAAAGCCGTCATTCTCGACCTTCAGAAAAAGGATCTCGGTGCTTTGTTTAGCAAGCTCGTTATTAAACAGAAGAATACTTGTTTTTACCCCTGCATATGGCTGGAATACTCCGGAAGGCAAACTTACAACCGCATATAAACCATCTTCGATTAAATTTTTGCGGAGCTGTTTATGCGCTGAGGCAGATTGAAAAATAATACCTTCAGGGACAATAATACCCGCTCGGCCTTTCGGACGAAGGTGACTCATAATGTAATCAACAAATAGGACCTCAGAACGACTAGACTTAACACTAAATTTATTATGCGTGCTAACACCGCCTCTTGGAGACATAAATGGTGGATTGGCAAGTATAACGTCAAATTTATCAGTCCAGCGCTCATCCTGCGAAAGAGTATTGTAGTTAAATATCTTGGGATTCCGGAAATGATGTAGATACAAATTTACCTGCGAGATTCGCACCATACCAGGATCAACGTCATAGCCCTCAAAATTATTCATCAAAGCTTTTCGCTGATCCGGAGTAAGCGGTTTCTCTTTATTCTTCGAGCCATCAGGATTTTTACCATCGTGCTGTTCCAAAATATGTTTGTAGGCGCTGACTAAAAATCCGGCCGTACCGCAAGCAGGATCAAGCACTTTATCATTTTTAGCAGGATTTAATGCAT
This sequence comes from Candidatus Omnitrophota bacterium, assembly GCA_041663425.1. Classification (GTDB taxonomy): domain Bacteria; phylum Omnitrophota; class Gorgyraeia; order 2-01-FULL-45-10; family 2-01-FULL-45-10; genus FEN-1322. The sequence goes on along the minus strand of JBAYMS010000052.1, from coordinate 4,343 downwards.
CGACTATAAAATCTATAATATGCCGCGGTGTACGAAACTGCCCCGCATCACCCTGACTACTCATAACAGAAAGCAGGTATTCATAAGCATCACCTAAATCGTCAGAATGAGAATAATCAAAATAATCTATTTCTTTTAAGAAAAGTCCTAGAACCTCCGGTGAGCGATAAGGCAAAAAGGCGGATTTAAATATATCGCGGAACAACTGTGGAAGTTGTTTAGCCGCTGAGAATTTGACTAGCGCCTCGGAATATAGATTCATGCGCTCTTGATTGCCCAACCGTGAATCCATAAGACGCGTCCACGCATAACGTTCAAGGTCGCCGATAAAGAAAGACGGCTCGCCGCCTGCTTTTATGGCTGACTGATCCATATCGTCCATAAACTTATATATCAGGGCATTTGTGATCTGGTCAATCTGCGAAGATGGGTTAGGCACTACACCGACGAGCACTTGACGGGCTGCATCAATATGACGTTTTGTTTCTTGAGTAAGCATACTCCCTCGTTAACTCATAAATGTGTTCAAAGACACGTAATCTTTGATATACGTCGGGACGATTGTTTTGTAACCATTTAATTTCTGATATTCGTCAAATCCAAAAGATGCGCAAAAATTAAACTGCGCGGGTGTATTATCCTTAACAATCTGGCGCACTTCTTCGTCAACGATATATGCCTTAAAGAAACTCTTCACCGCATCATAACGCGACGTATCCACAGGATGGACCGCCTGAAATTTAAGCCATTCGGATTCGAGCAAATCATCTTTCATATCAAATCCATCCTTCTGACCAAACGCCACCAAAAGAAACTCACGGATAGAAATCCGGCGATCCACTTGAAATGCCCTACGTATCTTTTCAAGATTAAGGAAAAACTTAGGTTTGTCAAAAACATGCTTTTTGGTATATTCTTCTGCCGCCGCAAGATCACCATTATCCCAAAGATTCTTTAGCTCGGCATTGCCGAGAACATCTTCAGCAACTGCTTTTTTAAACCCTTCGCGATCGATACGCATACCTTCCGCACCGACAGGAATTTCCGCAATTGTTTCGATGGCATCAGGGGTAGCCAAATCGACAAGGCCTTTGAATACTTTATTTCCGTTCTCATCTACGTATTCGGCTTCAACTGTAGTTTCTTTGGAAACTTTCTTTATCTGCGGTAAATCGATTTTCTCATCATATTTAAACTCTTTTTCGAAATATTCACAGGTTGCGAAAAAATCGAAGAACTTAAAACGCTCTTTGGCCAAGACGTGAGTCTCTTTTGCGTCATAGTCTATATATTCAAAAAGATATTTCCGGGTTCCCCGGCCCTTTATCTGCACAAATTCAGAAGGGCTAAAGACCGGGCGCATTAAAGCAAGATTTAATATATCTTGGCAATCATAACCGGTCGTCATCATACCAACAGTCACGCAAACGCGCGTCTTGCACGCTTCATATCCTTCAGGGTGTTTCACCTTACCACCAAGAGCGTTATTGGCAAAGTTAATCGTCATTTGCTGAGCACCCTGCACAAGCGAGGTAACCTGCATGGCAAAATTGGATTCACTATATCTGGCCGGCCATTTCTCAAACGCCAATTTATTTAAGCTATTAGTAATTCGCGCGGCATGACGCTGGGAAACACAAAAAACTATAGATTTTCCAAAAAGATCCACTCCGCACTCTTTGGCGACAGGGTCAAATAAACCATTATCCATAAACGCTTTGCACATAGCGATATTCGTTTCTTCGTTAAAGAACTTGCGCTCATAGTGACGCTCATTATAAACTTCGTCGACAGTAGTCCCTTCTTCAGTAGTAGTATGCGCCGCATAACCATCGTCGGAAAGAAGCTGTGTCGTTATTTCAGTGCGAGCATCCACGATAACAGGATTAACTAAATATTTAGGAACACCGTCCAATAATGAAAACCGGAATGTCGGCTCGCCTGAAGGACAGCCAAATGTCGTATAAGTATCAAGGAGTTGGCGACGCTCAAATTCACGCTGTGTGTCCACCACCTCATGATCAAAACCTCTTAAATAATCCTTAGGGGTAGCGGTAAGCCCGAGCTTATAACCAACAAAATATTCAAATACAGCACGGCTATTACCTCCGATGGACCTATGAGCTTCATCCGAAATAACCAACTCAAAATCTGTAGGCGAAAATTCTTTCCTGTAACGATCTCCAGCAAGAAAAGTTTGTATAGTCGAAACAACGATATGGGCGTTAGCCCATGAATCACGGTTATTTTTATATATCATCGAGGCGTAATCCTTACCGAGATAATCCTCAAAAGCGGTCTGGGCTTGTTTCTCCAATTCCAGGCGATCGACTAAAAATAAGACGCGCCGAGCGTTGCCTGACTTTAAAAATAATTTAATGGCCGCAGCGGAAACAAGTGTCTTGCCTGTACCGGTCGCCATTTCAAAAAGAAAACGTGCCTTACCATCTCTAGCGGCTATCTGCAAGTTCTTAATTGCTTGCACCTGGTATGGACGCATTTGCTTGAGGTTGTTATTTCGAAGAAATGCTGGACGCTGTGCCTCGTCCTGAAAAGCAGGGTCTTGAGCAAAACCTGGCATTTGTGATTCCATAATATAATTTTCATCTACTATTATATCTGCAAGCTCTTTAGGATTCGGCTTATATGATTCATATTGTGTGATAGATTCTTGTGTGGGAAATCGGGAAATAATTTCGGGGTTACCGTGTTTGGTATCCCATAAATAATGAATATTCCCATTTGAGAGAATAATGAAACGAGCTCGCACGTTTCGAGCGTAGTTTCTAGCCTGCTCTTTGGCAAAAAGAGGATCTATTGATTCTTTCTTCGCCTCAACTACAACAAGCGCTCGACCGTCTTTATCAAGCAAAAGAAAATCAATCGCACCCTGCCGCTTATCATGGGTTTGACCATTCTCAAGATCATCTCCTAAATCAGCAAATTTGACACCGGTCTCAAGCTTAATATTGGTGGGACCATTTTTGTCGGCTTCAAAACGCCAGCCTGATTCCTCGAGCTTCTTATTTATCTTTATTCTTGCTTGAGCTTCTTTTGCCATATTCAACCCTATTATACCCTATTCCACCCCATAAAAAACGCCGGCGCGAATACTCGCCCGGCGAAAGTTACTATTTTACGGTCATATATTGCATAGTAATAATATTATAGCACCTAATTATATTAATAGGCAATGCGATTTTATGCCTGTGCGGCGCGGTGGAGGATCTCGGAAATGAATGTCTGATATTTGACGCCGAACTTATTAGCCTTCTCTTTGAGACTCTTAAGATCATAGCTATTGATCCGTATATTCAATACGGCATCTTTTTTACGGACTTCTAGCGCCTTGACGATATCCTCAAATTCTTCTTTTGAACCATCGACATATTCGCCGCGCAAGGCAGCATCCTCAATAGCCTTCTCCTGCCGCGTTAGCTTAATTTTTCTCATTTCAGCTCTCCTCTTCTATATTTCTTTGTATATTTTCGGCTAGGATATAAGGTTTTTAAAAATATATGGTCTTTATCCTCAACGTACGGAACTATCCAAATGTAGTCTTTGTAGTAAAAGAACATAAAGCTCTGCAATTCCCTCTTCGGATGCTTCCGGAATGCAATAAATTCAGAAGTAATTATCTCTTCGAAAGATACACCGCGAACCAGCTTAAGGCGTTCGCTCTTTAATTTATTCCACTTTATCTCTTTCATATAGTATATACAATTGTATTACTTTGTCAAGTATTTTGATGAAAGCCAATACGGAGGTTCCGGAGGTGGAGCCATGAGCTGGCGGATCGCTTCGAAGATCGCGCAGATATCTTCGTCGTGCTTCTCGATTTTTCTTTCAAGCTCACTCAGTTTATGTGCAAGCTCTTTATGAGTAGCGAGAATATCCCTTAGTTTTACAAATGCCCGCCTAAGTACTTACGCGATGGTATCACATTTTGTGATACCATGGTATCAACCTCTTCTTCTGTAAGCTGGAACATAAAATCTTCCGGGAACCGCACCTTATTTCTTTTGACCTGCTGTCTTAAAACAAAAGGTTTTACCTTATATAAGGTGGCTAACTCGCTCATTTCTTGCCTCCCTTTCCATATATGGGCAACATATGCCCCTCATATATAAAGACGGGAAAATGGGCGATTTTGTTGCAAACTATTTCAAAATAATTTGGGGGTAAGTGGCAGGATAAAATAAAAAAGCCTTCGGTCTTATGACCGAGGGCTCTTCTATTTGGATGGGACTTCGCTTATTACTATTTTGCTTTATCACCCTCCACTAACGGCTCGGTTACCGCAGAAGCAACATCCGCTACCGGTGTTGCAACGGCTTTTACCG
>JBAYMS010000051.1:0-10759 GCA_041663425.1 Candidatus Omnitrophota bacterium | reverse complement strand
TGGGGACGCGACAGGATAAATATTATAAAAAAATGCGTCGCTAAGATACTGGTATTCTTTAAATTTGAAGAAGACCTTTACAAGACATGCGGTATTGATGTGAAATTTGTAGGACATCCGCTTCTTGATACCGTAAAAACTTCCCGCAGCAAAAATGAAACATTGGAAGTTTACGGTCTTAACAAAAATAAAATTACAATAGCACTGCTTCCCGGATCCCGTGCCAATGAGATCAACACACTTCTGCTTACCATGCTGCAATCTGCCAAACTGATAAATGAACGTATTAAAAATACCCAGTTTATAATAGCAAAATATCCCGAACTACCTATGGAAATGTATAAAAATATCATAGGAGCATCAGAGCTCGATATAAAGATAGCGGAGGGTGATACTCATAACATCGTTGGTGCGGCAGATTTCGCGATAGTCGCTTCCGGAACAGCCACACTCGAAACGGCTATTATAGGGACTCCTCTGGTAATAGTATATAAAGCGAGCGCCCTCACTTATATAGCATATAAATTCGTTGCCACAATACCATTTATCGGGATAGTTAACATTATAGCGGGACGTGAAATCGCCCCAGAACTTTTGCAACACAACGCCACTCCGGAGACAATCTCAGGCACTGTGGTTTCAGCATTATCGGATCCGGAAAAGCTCAACGTCATGAAGCGGGATTTGGCAGGCGTAAGATCTTCTTTGGGTTTGCCCGGCGCCAGCATGAACGCGGCCAAGGCCATACTCTCAATGTTTTAATCAGATTATTACTATTGAAATACCGTTCTCGTCGGAAAATTTAATAATTTCATCCCTATCTATAAGAAGGGTCTTGTCTGCTTCCAAAGCAAGTACCTCGCCGCCCGAAGCAGCCAAAGTTTTTATAGTATCAAGTCCGACCAATGGAACATCAAATCTCATATCCTGATCCGGCCGGGCTACTTTAATCGCTACAAATCCGCTGACAAACTTACCTGAACGGGCAATAGTTTCATCGGTGCCTTCCACAGCCTCGATAGCTATAACTGTCTTTTCTTTAACAACTATAGTCTGCCCTATATCAAATCCGGATAATTTCTTAGCTACTTCTTTACCGTAATTTATATCGGACATCTCTTCTTCTGATGGTTTACGTTTTGTAATAACACCGCGGGATGGTATAAGATCCTTCAGATATGTCGTCGAATCCAGAACCTCGACCCCGAATTTTGCGAGGATATCATTAATTGCGTTCAGGATGGCATAATCTTTTTTGTCTTTTATCTTTTCCATCATCTTCTTAGCATCTTGATCTAAATCTTCTGCTGTATTAAAGATCATGTCTTTTTTGATCTTTCCCAGCATAATGATCTTTTTTATTCTTTCGGTAACCAGAAGCAGCAGGGCTTTCTGCAGACTCCCCCATGGGATCCAGTGCATCTTGTCGACGCACTTTTCAAGTTCAGGCGAAGTGATGCCTTTAAGACCAAAGGCTATTACAGTGTCGCCTTTATCTTTGGCTACACGCGAGAATACTATGGGTATTTTGCCTTCACCCGCTACAAGTCCTATCCGTGCCATTTCATTCCTTTTCTTATCTTGTCCCATCGGGATTTATAAACGCGAACATCATGTCGGCTTCTGCGACAACTTCGTTATCAACTTTGGCCGTGCCATGTATTTTCATCACACCCATCTTCACTTTAAGAAGATCTATCTCCATCCTAAGAACATCTCCAGGCAATACAGGTTTACGGAATTTCGCATTATCCAGGGTAAGGAAATATGCAAGTTTACCGAGATTAGTTTTTAGGTTTAACGCGCCGCAGCCGCCAACCTGCGCCATGGCTTCCATTATCAGCACACCCGGCATGATCGGATGTCCCGGGAAATGACCCTGAAAAAATGGTTCATTTATCGTCACATTCTTTATCCCCACAACCCTGTTCTCACTTATTTCGATTATTCTGTCAACCAGCAAAAACGGATAACGGTGAGGTAAAATTTTCTGAATAGTATTTATGTCAAGTATCTTTCCTGCTAAAGCAAGCTCTTCTGCTCCCATAATCATCTCCTGTTAAAATGTTTTAAGTTTCTTCACCAGTTCCATATTAATACCATGGCCGCTCTTTATCGCTACCACGTGGCCTATGATCGGACGACCCAAGATATACAGATCTCCTATAAGGTCAAGTATCTTATGCCTGACAGGCTCATCGGAAAATCTTAAGCTCGTCTTGATCGGGCCGTCTTTCCCCATGACAAGCGTATTATTATAATCGGCGCCTTTGCCTAAGCCTCTTTTTAAAAGTTCAGCGGCTTCCTCTTCCAGACAAAATGTCCTGGCGGGAGCTATCTCATTTATAAAATCAGCTTCGTTAACTTTAATACTGTAAAACTGAGTGCCTAAACCCGGCCTATTATAAGAAAGCGTGTATGAAACTTTGAATTCATCGCAGGGCAGTACGATTATCAGGCTATCTTTCGCCTCGGCCCATACAGGCTTGTCGATCTTAAGATATTTTTTTTCTGCGGATTGGTCTACGGTTCCCGCTTTATTTATAAGCTCTGCGAAGCCTTTGGCGCTGCCGTCCAACCCTGGAAGCTCTACATTGTCGACTTCAACTATAACATTATCAATCATAAGTCCGGACAAAGCGGCAAGCAAATGTTCCGTTGTCTGTATCTGAAACGGGCCTAACCCCAACGCTGTCCTGCGCTCAGCGGAGGAGGAATCATTTAAATTTATCGACTGAAGATTAAGCGATGGTTTATTAGGAAGATCTGTTCTTGTAAAACTTATTCCGGAGTTGGCAGGGCCGGGTCTGAGAGTCAGGTTTACCTTAAAGCCTGTCTGAAGCCCTATGCCGGATATCGTGGCCGGTTCTTTTATAGTCCTTTGACTTTTCATGGTTCAACTTCGCTCACCATGATCCTGAGCAAGGCCATAGTTAGACATAAGCCGCGCCGAAAGATCACTTCTCTAGCTCTTTTATTTTTGCTTCGAGGATACGGACTCGTTCGAATAATTTAGGAAGAAGCCCTAACGACGCTATTTGTTCCCGTGCTTTATCGGCAGGCTTTGATGGATACCCAAACAATACAGTTTTATCAGGATAGGATTTGTGTATACCGGTTTTGGCTCCGGCAATGACAAAATCACCGACTTTAACGTGGTCGGCGACCCCTACCTGTCCGCCAAACACTACATTTCTACCTATCTCAGAACTTCCCGCTATGCCGGATTGCGCTGCTATCACGCAATCCTGGCCGATCAATACATTATGCGCTATCTGCACAAGGTTATCTATCTTTGAACCATGACCTATGACGGTCTTATTAAATCTCGCCCTGTCAATGGTAACACACGCGCCTATCTCGACATTGTCCTCAATCACAACCGTTCCCAATTGCGGTATCTTAACTTTAGTACCATCTTTTTGGATATCATAACCAAATCCATCGCTTCCGATAACGCTTCCTGGGTGAATAATAACCCCGCTACCGATAATAACTTCTTCACGTATAGTAACGTTCGGGTAGATTATGCAATCTTTTCCTATCTTTACGTTCTTTCCTATATAACAGAAAGGATATACGGATACGTTTTCCCCGATAGACGCGCCGCTTTCGATCACAACATACGGCCCTATACCGGCGCTTTTACCAATATGCGCATCTTTAGCTATAACTGCGGACGTGTGAACACTTTTGGGGTGAGGTATCCTGCCGGGCATTATAAATTCTATTATTTTGGAAAAAGCAATCGAAGGATTTTCAACTTTTATTACGGGCTTATCAAAAATCCCGGCAAGACTTTTAGGCACCACAACACAACTTGCCTTTGTTGCTGTAATAAGTTCGGGACGCTGCGGATTGAGAACAAAAGCCAGGTCACCTTCCCTGGCTTCGTTCACACCGCTTATACCCTTTATAAGAACATCGCCGCTTCCAACGAGCTCTCCGTTTATCAGTTTAGCGATATCTTTGGTTTTCGCCGTCATAGTATTATTTGTTCAGTCTGGATAAGATCTCGGCTGTTATGTCATACTGCTCTGCTCCATAAAGCAGCATGCGCGAATTTAATATCAGCTCGTACCCATTAGCTTTAGCATACTCAGTAACGACCTTCTCGATGTCTTTCATTATGTTTCCAAGGGCTTCATTTCTCTCTTTTCCAAGTTCAGTACGTGCCTTACCGTCATATTCCTGCAGGGCTTTTATTTTATTATCTATAGCACCCTGTTTTTCTGCCTTACCTTTTTCAGAAAGAAGCGCTTGTTCATCTTTAAGCTTTTTGATCTCTTCTATCATTTTCGCTCTCTCAGCTTCCTTACCTTTTCCTTTTTCTTCTAGTGCCTTTTCAGCATCTTTCGTCTTTTTATACTCATCAAATACTTTAGCCAGATCTACATAACCAATCTTTGAGTCTTTAGCGAATACCTGCTCACACAGAGGTCCTACAAACAAACCTGCGACAAACAATGCTACCGTTAACAAAGCTATACCTTTTTTCATCGAACTACCCCTCCTTTTTTTATAATATATTTTTATCCCTCGACTTCGCTCGGGATGAAATCATGACTAACGCAACATATTTCAGAATCCGCGGCTCATGCTGAAATAAAATTGACCTTCTTTTTTATCATCATGATTCTTGCTAAGCGGTATACCATAGTCTACCCTCACCGGACCAAGCGGTGTTTTCACCCTAACGCCCACGCCTGTGCCGGATTTAAACTGTGAGGCGTTATCCAGAAAATCGTCTATCCTCGCCCATACGTTACCAACATCGTAAAAGACCGCACCTTTGATCACCTTTTCATATATAGGAAAAGTAAACTCTATATTACCTATAAGTATGGCATTCCCTCCTATAGGATCGTCTGTACCGCCGCCATTATCATTATCCCTAGGTCCAACCGAACGTTCCTTGTAACCGCGTATAGTATTCGCACCGCCGGCGTAGAACCTATCATATATAGGAACGTTGCTAGTGTCGCTATATGAATCCGCAAAACCTGCTCTGGCCTTTGCCTCAAGAACTATCTTCTCAAAAAAAGTGTGGTAATAAGCGCCTGATATCGTTCCTTTCCAGAAATTTTTATCTCCGGCAAACACGCCGCCGGCGTCTTCAATAGATCCGTTTATTAAATATCCCCGCGCCGGGTTAAATATATTATCTCTTGTATCCTGGGTTAATTCCAGAGTTAAGCTGGAAATTAAATTTTTCCCTTCTTCGCTTTTCATATCTGCAGACACATTGCTGTCGAGATTGGAAATCTCAACCTGCTCCAGCCTGTAATATAAATCTCCCCTGAACGTATCCGTAATTTCTTTACCTAGCCTTAAATCACCGCCGGTCCTAGTTTCATCGTAAGACCAGCCGACATCCGAATCTTTATCATGAGCGGTACGGTAAACATCAAATCCGCCAAGAAATGGAAAACCGAATATCCACGGATCAGTCCATCCTAAATTATAGTTTGTCCTGACCATACCTATTTCACCTTTTATCGTCAGGTTCTGCCCGCCGCCGGTAAAGGTCGGAAAATTCATAATGTCAAAATTCCTCTGGGTTATTTCTGCAAAACCCATCAACATATCTATGGAACTGTATCCGCCGCCAAATGAAAATTCTCCGGTCTTGGTCTCTTTCACATTAACTACGAGATTCTGCACATTCGGATCTTCTGTAGGTTCGGTATCAAAACTAACGTTCTCGAAAAATCCGAGATTGTATAAGCGCTCTTTTGACCGGCGTATCTTATCCCCACTGAATTTATCTCCGGGAAAAACGCGCAATTCCCTTCGCACGACAACATCGCGGGTCTTAAGGTTACCGCGCACATCTATCTTGCCAACATAAACAACTTCTTTCGGATCTATATTGTATACGAGATCTACGTTGCCTGTCTGCGGATTAAGGTTCTTTTCGACATCTACTATGACATTCATATAACCGTATCTATAGTAGAACTGCCTGATAGAAAAAACATCTTCACGAAGAGCTCTTGTTGAAAAAGGCTTACCTTTTTTCGCCCGAATGTTTGCCATAACCTCTTTTTCTTTATATACGAGGCTGCCTCTAAGTGTTATATCGCCGACAAGATACTGCTTTCCCTCTTTTACATCATATGTTAAGTTTAATACTTTCCCATCTGGAGAATAATCAAGACTTGGCACAACATCCACGTCCATAAAGCCTATATCATCATAAAGAGATTTGATCTTATCTATATCATCTTGCATAGTTTCATCATTAAATACGCCGGGGTTGAACAGCCACGCAGGTTTTGTTCCGAGAATTTTTCTCAGTTCTTGTGTCTTTATAGCTTTATTGCCGATAATTTTTACACTCGCAACCTTAACATGTGTTTTTTCATCTATCGTTACGGTAATCACTGCTTTGTTCGTCTCTTTATCGCTGTCGATAGTATATTTTACTTCTATCTGGGGATAACCCTTTTTTACATATAACGCTTTTATATCCGCCATATCCTGGGCAAGTATAGCCAGGTTGAGCATTTCGTTGGGCTTCGTCTTCATCGTAGATTTCAATTTCTGGGGCCTGAATTCATTGTTACCTTTAAAAACTATATCCTCTATAACAGGCTTCTCTTCAACAACAAATGTTACAATTACCCCGTCTTTTTCAGGTTCCACATCTATCGAAATGTCTGTAAAAAACTGTGTGGCATACAATTTCTTCAGGTCGTCATTCAGCACTTCCTGGTTGAATCTATCACCCACTTTTGTCCTGATCTTAGACAGAATTATTTCAGTACTTATAGTCCTGTTGTTTTTCACGCTTATCGTGGTAATAGACTTGCCTTCGTTGGATTGTGGAGAAGAAGGAGGTGTTTCAGAATGGGCTATGCCGGACAGAAATAAAAATAATGCCGTTAAAATACCTGCCGCTGCCTTGTGATATCTCATGCATTCTCCATATCTACGCCTACGAACTCTTCGCTCTTCGACGCAAGATTTTCAAATCTCATATATTCTCCAAGAAAAGCCAAGTTTAAACTGCCAACAGGCCCATTTCTTTGTTTAGCTATTATAAGCTCCGCCACACCCTTATTCTCTTCAGTCTGATTATAATACTCTTCTCTGAGTAAAAGCAACACAAGATCCGCATCCTGTTCTATCGCACCTGATTCCCTTAAATCAGAAAGCTGCGGCCTATGATCTGTCCGCTGTTCAACGGCACGCGACAGCTGGCTTATAGCTATAAGGGGTACGTTTAATTCCCTGGCAAGAGCTTTAAGCGATCTGGATATTTCGGAAATCTCCTGCTGTCTATTATCAGAGTGGCTCGGCCCCTGCATAAGCTGTAAATAGTCGAGGACAATAAGCTTTATATCAAATTGCGCTTTCAGGCGCCTTGCTTTTGCGCGTATTTCGAGGACTGTAGAGCCTGGTGAATCGTCTATATATATAGGCGCTTCAGACAATTTACCTGCGGCACTGACCAGCCTTGGCCAATCTGCCTGCGACAAAAATCCGGTTCTTACCTTGTGAGCGTCTACCCTGGCATGCGAACATAACATTCTCTGCACAAGCTGCTCTTTTGACATTTCAAGCGAGAAAAAAGCCACCGGCTCTTTTTCTATAACGCCTACATGTTCGACTATGCAGGATGCCAAAGCGCTTTTGCCCATTGAAGGACGAGCAGCAAGGACTATAAGATCGGATGGCTGAAACCCTGCAGTTTTTATATCGAGATCTCTGTATCCGGTTGCAAGGCCTGTTATATTCTCTTTACGCTGATAAAGGTTATCGATCGTTTCTATGGAGCTTTTTATAACTTCTCTGAGAGGAGAAAATCTTGACTCAACCTTCTTCTGACTGACATCGAATATAAGCTGTTCTGATTTATCGAGCAGGGAATCAATATCCTGGGAGGTATCGTAACAATTTGTAACTATTTGGGTAGCTGTGGTGATAAGATTACGTAAAAGCGCTTTCTCTTTTACTATCTTTGCATAATGGACAAAATTTGCAGTAGTGGGAACACTTGAAGATATGTCGGTTATATAAGCCGGTCCTCCGGCCGCATCAAGCGAATTGGTTTTTTTAAGCTTTTCTATGAGGGTGACGATATCGACGCCTTTATTCTCGTCGAACAATTCCAATACAGCGGTATATATCTTTTTGTGGGAATCCTTATAGAAGTAAGAAGCATCCAGCGTTTCGATGGCCTGCGCAATGGCATCGCGGTCCAAAAGCATAGAACCAAGCACAGCCATCTCAGCCTCTATATTTTGAGGCTGTAGTTTCTCGACGATCTCGTGTGCGGACATTTAACCTTGTCTATTTTTTAACGATCAAGACTTTTAAATTCGCTTTTACTTCCGGATGCAATTTCACAACTACCTGGTGTTCACCGAGTTTTTTGATAGGCTCTTGTAAAATTATGTCTCGTCTCTCTATTTTGACGCCTTCTTTTAAGAGGGCCTGAGCAATGTCATCGTTTGAAACCGATCCGAATAACTTATCTTCCTCGCCCGCCTGTGCTGAAATACTCAAAGACAAAGCTTCAACCTTCACAGCAACTGTTTTAGCCTCTGCGAGTTTCTTTGCGTCTTCTTCGGCCTGTTTCTTTTTTATAGATTCGAGCATTCTGGTATTGCCTGCCGTTGCCTCCCTGGCCATAGATGCCGGAATAAGAAAATTACGTGCGTAACCTTCTTTAACGGCAACTACATCACCGGCTTTACCCAGCTTATCAACTGTTTTTAAAAGTATAACTTTCATTTCAATTCCTTTCTATAAAACTATTCTGCCACGAAAGGCAAAAGAGCCATTATGCGGGCTTTTCTGATAGCTTTTGCAAGCTGTCTCTGATGTTTAGCGCAATTTCCCGATATCCTGGACGGGACCATCTTGCCTCTCTCTGTCAAAAACTTCTGGAATCTGAGATATTCAATGAAGTCGAGATTTTTAACCTTGTCGGCACAGAACCTGCAAGGCCTTTTCTTAAACACTTTCTTCTTTGAAGGATCTCTTTTAACTTTCTTTCTTTCTCCCGGCTTACCAAACGGTTTATTAAATGACGGTTTAAACATTTTTTATTCTCCGATTTGTTGTTATTTGCTACACCTTAGAATGGGACTTCTTCGTCCGTACTTTGCGGCCCTGCTCCGGCCTCTTTTTTTACAGCTCCCGGCGATGACGGTTCCTCGCTAAGATTGATCGTCTCTATATCCTCAGGGGCGGAAGACTGCGCTGGCGCACCCTGCTTTGTTCCGCTTCTTAAAAACTGTATATTATCAGCTATTACTTCTACGGTATTACGTTTCTGCCCTTCCTGCGTCTCCCAGTCTCTGGACTGGAGCCGGCCTTCTACAAATACAGGACTGCCTTTAGATAAATACTCACCGCAAACTTCGGCTCTTCTGCCCCATACGACCACCCGTATAAAAGACGTCTGTTCCTTCTTCTCTCCGGCCTGGTCCTTGTAAACCCTATTGACAGCCACAGTGAAAGTCGCAACAGCTGAGCCGCTAGGTATATAGCGCAGCTCTGGATCTCTTGTCAGGTTACCTATTAAAAGCACTTTGTTTAGATTTGCTGCCATAGTCTTACCTGCCTTATCTCTTTGTCACCATAGTTCTAAGTATGTCGGCATTAAGCCTGTAGCCGGCTTCGAGTTTTTCAACAATGCTGGGATCTGCCGTAAAATCGAGCTTATAATAATAACCCTCTTTGGACTTCTTTACAGGATACACAAGCTGTTTTTTTCCCCAATTCTCTTCTTTTTTTATAGTGCCGCCATTCTTTGCAACAGAATCGGTTATAGCCTTGGTTACATTCTTCAAATCTTCTTCTTTGAGCTCCGGTTTTATTATGAACAGAATTTCATAATTATTCATATTATATTCCCTTCTTATTGTATTTTGATTAGATTACCACATTATTCTTATTTTATCAAAGAATAAATATTCGACAATCCCTACGATGTGCCGATCTTGCTTTTATTAAATTTGACCATGGCTGTATCAATACCGTCTTTAAGCATACAGGTAAGCGCATCTTTAGCCATATCAACTACATGCGCAACATTTCGCATCTCCTTGCGCTTAAAAGGACTTAGAACATAATTAGTTATATCGCCTTTATGGATCTCGGTCGCTATACCTACCCTTAAACGCGCAAAATCATCATGCCCTAATGTGCTTATTATAGAGGCAAGCCCCTTATGTCCGCCTGATGACCCGGACTTTCGCAGCCTTATCCGGCCAAGCTCTATATTTATATCATCACAAACAACTACAAGGTCGCTTATATCCTTCATTTCCTTACCGCATACCTCACCGGCAGCTTTGCCGGAAAGATTCATGTAGGTTTGCGGCAGGACCAGGATAACATCCTCGCCATTCATCCTGCCCTTACCCACCATGGAAGAATGCAGCCGCTTATTTATCTTTATATTATTTTCCTTGGCAAAGGCGGCCACGACTTCAAAGCCTATATTATGCTTTGTGCCTTTATATTCTAAACCGGGGTTGCCAAGACCTATTATTATTTTCACCGAAAATTACCTACTTTTTCTCTTCCTTCTTCTCTGCAGGCTTTGCCTCTTCCTTAGCCGGAGCTTCTTCCTCGCCCGCTTCTTCCTTCTTCTTCCTTATCAGCTCAGGCTCAGTGCCACCCTCAGCGCCCTCTTCCTTCGGCACTTCAGTCTTCGGCGGCTTCACTATCATAGCTATGAGCTCAGCATCATTCAGTATCTTTACACCCTCTGGCACAACTATATCTTTAACATGTATCG
>JBAYMS010000050.1:0-11339 GCA_041663425.1 Candidatus Omnitrophota bacterium | reverse complement strand
TCTTCTCTATCAGCCTTGCAAAATTGGAATTAGGCAAAAGGCCTATCTCCACAAATATTCCTTCAACAGCCAAAAACTCTTCCCTGCCATTTTTTTCTATCCTTATACCCTTAGCCATATTTTCACCAGTTACGGCCGTCACTTTTGTACTGTTGAATATCTTTACTTTGCCGCTAGCTTCAACCTTTTCCATCATAATGGCATCGCCGCCAAGTTGCGGAGTTACATTTACCATATATATACGATTAGCAATCCTGATCAGCTGGAGAACTGCGTCAAGAGCCGAATTTCCACCGCCTATAACCGCCACATCCTTACCGGCAAAAAGAGGTCCGTCACATGTAGCACAGTAGGTAAGGCCTTTATTTTTAAACTCTTTTTCTCCTGGTATCCCAAGCTCACGCGAAACCTTTCCAGAAGCTATTATCAGGGCCCTGGATTCGTATTCGCCTTTGGTCGTCTTTATTTTTATAACATCATCTTTTTTTTCAATATCGGTAGCCAGTTCATTTTCTTTCACGGTGATATTGAATTTACGCATATGCTCTTCAAACTTATGGACAAGGTCCGGGCCGGTAATGAATTGATACCCCGTATAATTTTCTATATCGCCGCTCCATCCGGCCTGTCCTCCCACATCACCTGTAATAACTATAAAATTCATTCTCTTGCGGGCTGCATATACCGCTGCGGTGATCCCTGCCGGACCGGCTCCTATAACTATCAGGTCATAGATCATTTTAGACCCAGCGTCTCCTTGATCTTTTCTTTGTCAAACCCTACGACGATAGCGCCATCTATCTCCAGGACCGGCACGCCCATCTGTCCCGATTTCTTTATCATCTCCTGGGCCTTTTCATGATCTTCGGACACATCAATATCCTCGAACTGGACATTGTTATCCTTCAGATACTGCTTCGCCCTTATACAAAAAGGACACGTCGGCGTACTATAAACCGTCACCTTTTTATCCATACAACCCTCCGATTTGTTGTTGCAGCAAGCGTCCCGAGCGTCAACAACCTCAAGCGCTGACACGAGGAACTACCTTATTATCTTTTTTAATTCCAGTAGATCGTCTATTACGAAACTCGGCTTAAGAGGCTCAACCTCTTCGGCCTTGCCAAGCCCGTGCCTTATCCAGCAGGTTTTTATACCGGAGTTATTACCGGTCATTATGTCAACGGTCATATCACCAACTATTATGGCTTTTGACTTTTCGATAGCGAACCTCGAGATCACCGGGTCGAGAACGCACGCGGAAGGCTTTATGCAATTCTCATCGTCACCGCCAACAATTTCTTTAAAATACTCTCTTATGCCAAGAGATCTGAGAACAACATCCGCAAACTTCGAATATCTGTTCGTTAAGATAAATTTTTGTTTATCTTTAAAGTATCCGAGTATTTCTTTAGCGTTCGGATAGAGTTTTGCATTATCTGCCGGGTGCTTCACATAATAATCACTATAGAGCTCAACTCCTCTCCTTACAAGAGAGTCATCTTTCTTACCTATGCTTTTGCCTACCAGATCGCTTACTCCGGTGCCTACATAAGACACTATCTCATCAAACGTCTTCTCAGGCAGATTCATCTGCCGAAGAGCATAATTTGCCGCATTTACAATATCTTGCCTGGCATCCAGAAGAGTGCCATCTACATCAAAAAATATTGAATCTATATTAAGCACGTTTTATACGATACCTATCTCGGCCGAATTCTGCCACAACCCGTGTATATTGCAATAGGCTGAAGCCAATATAATTCCGGGCTTATCCGTCTTCATGGAAATGACCGCCTCTGAATGAGTGAAAATTGTACTGGTATCTGCGCCGAGCGTAGACTCCCCATGCGCTGAGAATTCGACTTTACCTATCTGGTAAGGAAATTTCTCACCGTCAGGCTGAAAAAACACAGATATCCACCTTATATGGTGAGCAGTGGTGTTGGGGTGCGATATCTCTTTTCCTACAGAAACCAGGATTTTAAAAAATTCACCTTTTTTAACTATCTTGGGCGTGTCTATCAGGGGCACATGCTTTTCTTTTTTCCAGTCTGCAGACTGAAACAAATCCTTAAGCTCTGTCATGATTCACCTCGCTAAAGCAGGGGCAGGTTTAACCCTGCCCCCTGCTGATAGTTTGTATTATTGGCTATTTCTTCTCCAGAAGATTCTCAAACATCTCTTCATGCCCTATCTCTTCGCCCATTATATGACATACAAGCTGATAGGTATCGTGGTCTTTACCGAATGTCTTTTTGGCAAGTTTGTTATAAACGTCTATAGCTCCGGCCTCGGCGTCGGTTACGATCTTTATTATCTCTTTATAGTCAGACAGATTTTTCATTACTCCAGGATAAGGTGCATTCCCGCCTTTTTCTACAGCACCAAGAGTATTGATCGGCAGACCGCCCAGTTCAATTATACGCTCCGCAAGCTCTGTTGCGTGTTCAAGCTCATCCTTGGCAATTTTACCCAGAAACTCGCCCATGTCCTCATATCCCATGCCTTCCACAGCTATCGCCATATAATTCCATGCGTAAAATGCCAGCCACTCATCACAGTATGCCCTATTAAGGTCTTTTATCAAATCCTTAAGATCCAATTCTACTATCTCTCTTCCTTTCTTTCCCATACAACCCTCCTTTTTTACGTTGTTTTATTATACCACATTAACGCAGCTTGCCTGCGAAATCTTTACCGAACTGGTAACAATTTTTCAGATCATTTTCATCCGGAACATACTTACACGATATCGACGGTATCGTGGCCCCTATGCCGCCTTCCATCAGCACTTTTTCGACCTCTGCTACCGCCCCTCCTGCCCAGCCATAAGACCCAAAAGCGCCGGTAACCCTGTTTTTGGCCTTGAGTCCTTTTAAAAGCTCCAGGAATCCAGCTATAGTAGGAAGCATATCGTTGTCGTGTGTCGATGAGCCCACAAGAAATCCTTTGGCATCGAGCATATCCGTAATAACTTCCGTCTTATCAGCTAATGCAATATCGTAGATCTTCGCCTCAACTCCTGAGTCAGTTATGCCTTCGGCTATCTTACGTGCCATTTTTTCAGTAGAACCCCACATGGTCTCATAAACTATGACGGCTTTAGGGGCGGTAGTATTCTTCGCCCATCCGGCATAGGCATTTGCTATCTTCATAGGATCCTTGCGCCAGATTATGCCATGGCTGGGAGCGATCATATTTATGGGGAGATTTAGCTTCTGGAGGTCTTCGAGCTTCCTGGCTATCAGAGAGCTGAGCGGCCATAGAATGTTAGCGTAGTATTTCTTCGCCTCTTCCATAAGCTCACAGCTGTTGACTTCGTCATCAAATCGTGTACTGGTTGCATAATGCTGTCCAAAAGCATCATTGGGCATGAGCAGTTCTTCTTCGCGGCAATACGTAAACATGCTGTCCGGCCAATGTATCATCGGAGCCTCAATAAATGTCAGCGTCTTTTTACCTAGCTTCAATGTATCACCGGTCTTTACCGCCTGAAAATCCCAATTCTCGTAATAATAACGATACAACCCTTCCTTACACTTTTGTGTGCCGTAAACTTTTGCATTCGGGCAAAGTTTCATCAATGCCGGCATAGCACCAGAATGGTCCGTCTCAACATGGTTGGCAATTATATAGTCGATCTTCTCAGGCGGGACTATTTCGCGTATCTTTTCTATAAGCTCTTTCGCAAACGGCCCATAAACAGTATCAATAAGCGCTATCTTCTCATCCACTATAAGATATGCGTTATAAGTAGTTCCTCTTTTTGTCGCATAGGTATGCCCGTGAAAACTTCTCATATTCCAGTCTACGACACCGACCCAGTATATCCCTTTTTTAATTTCAAACGGTTTCATCTCTCTTCTCTCCCTTAATGAATGTAGGTGCTGCTCTGGGGGTGGTCCCCTTCTTTACAAGGTGATAATACTCATACGTCATAGGCTTTGAGGGTTTCAGCATTTCAGACCCGGTCATCCTACCCAAAAATACGGTATGCGTTCCGCAATCAAGTCTGCCGACGACTTCCGCCTCTATGTAACATATAACGTAATCCAGAACGACCGGACATCCGGACGGTAATTTTTTAAAATTTATATCTTTAAATTTATCCTCCTTCCGGCCGGTCTTAAAACCGAATTTCCCTATGAAAGCAAGCGGCGCTTCTTCATTCAGTATCGATACCGTAAAACGGCAGCTGCAATCTATAAATTCATGCGTAAGATTATTTTTGTTTATACTTATAGCTATCGTTGCAGGCTCGCTTGTTATCTGAAATACTGTGTTCGCTATCTGCCCGTTCAGAGCATCGCCTTTATTGGACGAAACTATATACATTCCGTAACTTAAATTATGCAGGACATTAGGATCCATTTTTTAAAACCCCTCTTCAAATGTAGGCGCATCTTTTTTGTAAAATACGCCAATCGGTATCGACGCATCCTTATTGTAGTCCCATTCTCTTATTTTTTTCTCAGCCTGATCGCGATCGGCGGGATCATGATCTTTCAGTTCATAAACACGCTTATCGTAATATTCGTACATATTGTAGTAAGTAACGCAGACCTGCAGGACATCCACAAGCGCAAATCCTTTATGCAGTATAGCTTCTTTAAATATCTTCTTAAGGAGTTCCAAGCCATGCGACGTTCCCCGCGCTAAGAACGTAGCACCGCTTGACAGCATAAGTTCAAGAGGATTTATCGGCAATTCCTTTGTCCCGGACGGCGTCGAGCGGCCTTTAAATCCAAGAGGAGAGGTTGGAGTATATTGTCCGGTAGTAAGACCATAAACACGGTTATTATGAATGATCGCTGTCATATTGACATTTCTTTTGGCGGCAAATATAAGATGTTCAAGCCCCTCGCCATAAGCATCTCCATCGCCGGCGTGCCCTATTACAGTCAGCTCCGGTTTTGCAAGTTTTATACCGGTAGCCGGAGGGAACACCCTGCCATGCAGTGAATAAAAACTATTCACATTAATATAATCAACTATTTTCGCATGGCATCCAATACCGGAAACTATCACCACGTTTTCGATAGGCATCCCCTCTTCTGCCAATGAGCCAAGCGCAGCCTTCATGGCATTCAGGATGGCGAAATTACCGCAGCCAGGACACCAGGTATTAATAGCGGGCGTATTGAGATTTATCATATGCCCACCTCGCGAAGCTTTGCTTCTAATTCATCGAGGCTAAAAGGCCTTCCGTCGTATTTCAATATGGTTTCATCGGCGCCAAGTCCGTATAAATTCATTAGCTTGACAAGCTGTCCCGTCGCATTTGATTCAACAGCTATTATTTTTTTAGCGCCTTTTATCGCAGCCTCCATTTTTCGGATGGGAAATGGCGACAAATAAAGCGGCTGGACAACTTTCCAATTTAATTTTTCCGCCGCTTCTACACACACTCCTTTATTAGACCCCCAGCATAGGATAATATTATCAGATTCTTTGTTTCCATAAACCTTGACCGTCTCATAAATTTCCAGCTCCTGAATAAGCGCCTTTTCTTTACGCAGGCGCTTATCCTGCATCTTCTTGGTTACGACAGGGTCTTCGGTAGTAAAGCCGGATTCGTCATGCTCATAACTGTTAACCTTTATGGTATTGTTTTTTAAAGGAACAAAAGCTATAGGAGAAACGCCGCTCTCAACATCAAGATATCTCTTATAAGGCGTTTTCCCGTCCCACGTTACAGGCTCAGCAAGTTTAATGGAAGGAAGGATGCTCTCATCGAAACTGTAAACTCCCTCTCCGAGATTCTTGTCTGTCAGGACGATCGAAGGCATCTGATATTTCCACGCTATATCAATAGCAGCCCGAGATAAATAATGCGCTTCTTCGGCGTCACCTGGCGCCACTATCAGCCGGGCAAACTCCCCCTGTCCCGCATTAAGCGCGAAATGCAGCTCTGTCTGGCAGCTGTAAGTCGGAAGACCTGTAGACGGCCCCGGCCTCTGCCCCAGAATGATAACTACCGGCAGCTCAGCCATCGCTGAAAAACTCAAACCTTCTGTCATCAGACAAAAACCGCCGCCTGAAGTTCCTACGGCAACCTTATCTCCGGCGTAACTGGCGCCCAAAGCCATCAATATAACAGATATCTCACTCTCAGGATGAACTACTTTTATCGAAAATTTATCAGCTAAGCCGGCTAAATAATGAAGTATCGGAGAAGTTGGGGTCATAGGATAAGATATATATGTTTTTAATCCGCCTTTTACAAGTCCCAGGCTCGTCGCTTCATTTCCGGTAATAAGCGGCAAACTCTTCTGCTCTATCGGCGTTATCGTATGCGATTCGGAAACGCTGTCATATCCACGGCGAGCTATCTTTAAATTCAGATCTATATCATTATGAAACTCCAACCTGAATTCTTCATCCAAAAGCTCCCACGGGATTTTACCTGCCTTGCAAATGGCACCAACAAAGCAGGAATTACGCATTATCTCCTGTGCACCTTCTTCTTTTATTATGCTGCTTGCGGCAAAGCCGATGCATTTACAACCGGATGGCAAATCTTCTATCTTTACCAGGTCCGAATCGTATATTACAATTGCGTTCTTGTTTAATTTGTCTTTATGAAAATTAAGAGCATCCTGATTAAGCGCAAGCAGGATATCTATACTGTCTTTATGGGAAGCGATTTTCTGGTCCGAGGCCCTTATGATAGAAAAGGTATGACCGCCGCGTATGAGCGACGGATAATCACGGTATATATAAATACGATACCCCATCCTGCTCAATATGCTGGCAATTAAAAGGCCGGATCGGTCTATTCCGAATCCGGCCTTTCCACCTATGAGGATAGAAAAATCATTCATATTTTATTTGGTTACTACTATAGCTGTCACAGGGCACTCGTCCGCCGCTTTCTGACAGTTATCCTCGGCTTCCTTCGGAACAACATCTACAGAGACCACAGCCTTATCGCTGTCCATCTTATAAACTTCCGGACAGGTGCTTACGCAAAGTCCGCAACCTATACATGCATCTGCATCAATTTTTGCCTTCATCTTCATCCCTTTCCTTTTATTTACACCTTTTCAAACTCACTTTTCGGCGCGCCGCACTCCGGGCACACCCAATCATCGGGCAGCTTATCAAAACTTGTTCCCGCAGCCACTCCATTATCCGGGTCACCCTTTGCCGGATCATAAATATAGCCGCATACGAGACATTTATACTTATCCATTCTGAGAGCCTCCCCTTATTTGAACAGTGGTTATTTTAACCTGATTACCGCGATTCGTCAATTATCTTTACTGCTATAAAATACTCTCTAAATATTTCAGCGCATCATCGTAATCCGGCGGCATAGTCAACTCGTCCGTTACCCTGAAATATTTTATGATATTACTCCGGTCGATTACAAGAACGCCTCTGGCTAAAAGATTAAGCTCTTTAACAATAAGGCCGTAATTTTCTCCGAACGAATGATATTTATAGTCAGACAGCACTTTAATATTTTTAATCTCGTTGTCATGACAAAAACGCTTTTGCGCAAACGGCAGATCCATGCTTATACCTAATATAACAACATCGGAGGATATTGCAGACGCGCGCTTATTGAACTCTTTAACCTGAAGATCGCATACAGGCGTATCGAGCGACAGAAAAAATGTTATTACTTTTATCTTACCTTTAAAATCTGCAAGAGTTATGTCTTTCAGATCCGGATCGACCACCTTAAACTCGGGCGCCTGAGCACCTTCCTGAACAGACATCCCGGATAGCGTCATAGGACTGCCTTTAAACGTAACCTTCTTAAGCATCGAGCTCTCCTTTATTTGTTTCCCGGATTAAACAGAATCCGCGACCCGGCGGGCTTCATCCTTCGCACCGGCCAGAGCTTTATCCGCAATCTCTTTTCCTGTATCCATAG
Source organism: Candidatus Omnitrophota bacterium (assembly GCA_041663425.1). GTDB lineage: Bacteria > Omnitrophota > Gorgyraeia > 2-01-FULL-45-10 > 2-01-FULL-45-10 > FEN-1322. Next base: position 3,451 of record JBAYMS010000050.1, on the reverse strand, counting down.
GCTGCGCGTTCACAAATTTTATATCAGCAATTCCGCACATGCCGAATATAGCACGTAAATACGGCATCTGGTAGTCGTAAGCTGCACTGGGACCGCCCGGAGAGTAGTCGCCGCCGCGGCTTGTTACAATAATCATCTTTTTATTTTTAGCCAGCCCTTCAGCCCCCGAAGGGGTATAGCGGAATAAATATTTCGGCTGGACTATTATATCGATGTAATGTTTAAGCTGATAAGGTATACTGAAATTCCACATAGGTGTACTGATGAGATAAATATCGGCTGATAAGAACTGGTTTATGCGGCTCTCTACGTTTTTCCAGGAGTCTTTCAGCTCTCCTGTAAGATCGCCGCCGCCCAGAAGGACATATTTACCTGAAACTATCTTCACAGTCAAAGGCTGCAGCTTCTCTTCAAAAAGTTTGATCTCTTCTACCAGGCAAGCCGGATACCTTTTAGAAAAAGTATCCATAAAAGCGCGGCTAACTTTGAGGGTTCTCGAGTCCTCGCTTCTGGGGGACGCTATTATATGCAACAGTTTTTTCATATTGCACCCTGCGTTGTGTTTACCTTACATATAATATTATTTATCCGCATCTTTTGCAAGCATCCTTTTCTATTTTTCGTTATTTTTTTTCTGCTTAGAACAATAAAAAGGTTGGGCAGTTTTGAGCCATGCCCGGGGCTAAGTACTGCAGCCTTCTTTGCAGCGCGCAATAGGCCTCAGCATGTATCTGATGATCCCTCTCATTTTAGATCACCCCCGATCTACAACAATTAGTTCCGCTATCGTAATCTTCCCCAATTCTGATGCAACATATTTTTCTATCCTATCTATCTTTTTTTTAAGCGGACAGACTTTCCTGTTAGGACACAGTTCTTTTTTTAAAAAGCATTCATTAAGCTTAATCGGACCTTGAAAGACCTTCGCTACTTCTACTATATATAGCTTGGATGCCGGAATGGCCAGGCTGAACCCCCCGCCCACACCCTTATAGGATTTTACAAAACCTTTCTTTGTAAGACGCTGCAGTATCTTCCTCAAAAAAGGCCTTGGCGTATTAAGCGCTTTTACAAGTTCAGGCACATCAACTATCCTGTTCTTCTCTTTAGCGATAAAGCACAGCGCCCTTATTCCGTAATCTGTATTCCTGGTTAAAAGTTTCATGCCTAAAAGATACCACAATAGTATCATTTTGTCAAGTAGAAAATGCTCCTTTTTAGGGGAGCACTTTCTACTGCTGTTTTTTTACAAACCCTTCTTTACCATGTACTCGATCAAGTCTACTACTCTGTTTGAATAGCCCCACTCGTTATCGTACCATGCGAGAACTTTGGCAAAATTGCCATCAATAACCTTTGTCATTTTTGAATCTACTGTGGCTGATGCAGGATAATGGTTAAAATCTACGGAGACAACATCATCTTCCGTATAATCCATTATACCTTTCAGCTTACCTTCTGAGGCGGCCTTAAGAGCTTTATTGATCTCTTCGGCAGTCGCAGTCTTCTTTAATGTGCAGCTTAAGTCCACCACAGAAACATTCGCTACCGGCACTCTCATCGAGAAACCATCAAGCTTTCCTTTAAGTTCAGGAAGCACAAGCCCTATCGCTTTCGCAGCACCTGTCGAAGTCGGTATCATCGATACCGCAGCGGCCCTGGCCCTGCGGGGATCAGCGTGCGGAAGATCCTGAACTCTCTGGTCATTGGTATAAGCATGGATAGTGGTCATAAGCCCCTTCTCTATGCCAAAAACTTCATTTATAACTTTGGCCACCGGCCCTAAGCAGTTTGTCGTGCATGAAGCGTTAGAAACAACCGAATGATTCTTCGGATCATATTTATCTTCATTGACACCCATGACTATCGTCAGGTCTTCATCCTGAGCAGGAGCTGAGATGATAACTTTCTTCGCTCCGCCTTTGGTGATGTGATTTATAGCGCCTTTTACTTCCTTGCCTTTTTTGTTCACGCCATCATTCTTTATTGTGAACAAACCTGTCGACTCTACGACGATCTCCACTCCAAGCTGTTTCCATGGCAGCTCGCCCGGATCCTTCTTGCCCAGGACCTTTATCTCTTTACCATTGACGATGATAGAATCGGCTCCTGCTTTAACGTTGCCGCCCGGAAACCTACCGTGAACGGAATCGTATTTTAACAGATGCGCAAGAGTCTTAGCGTCAGTTATGTCATTTACGGCCACCAGCTCGATGTTTTTAGAATTTTTCTCGAGGATAGCCCTGGCAACCATCCTGCCTATCCTTCCGAAACCATTGATACCTACTTTAACTGCCATTTCTACTGCCCTGCCTTTCTTTGTTTTGTTTACCTTGTTTATTTTTCCGGAATCACAACGCCTGATAAATTTTTAGCTGCCACATAAGGGAGAACCGGGTTTACATAAAACCCGCTGCCCCATTCAAAACCGGCAACCTTTGAAAGCTTAGGCATTATCTCCACATGCCAGTGATAATCCTCTCTTTCATGCCCGTTTATCGGCGATGTATGTATTATAAAATTATATGACGGATCTTTCAATAGTCCTTTTAATTTTGCCAGCGAATCACGCAGCGCCCTGGCAAACGATGCCACGCCATCCCTGTCTATATTTGCAAAATCAGAAGCATGTTTCTTGGGCAGTATCCATATCTCATAAGCAAACCTGGAGACATACGGACAGAACGCAAGGAACTTATCATCATTATATATTATTCTCTCTTTTTCTTCCAGCTCTTCCCGCACTATGTCGCAGAATACACACCGCTCCTTGTAATCATAATATTTAGCCGCGCCCTCCATCTCCTCGTGCACTCTTTTAGGAACAATGGGCAAAGCAATGAGCTGGCTATGGGGATGCTCGAGCGAAGCACCAGCCGATTTGCCGTAATTCTTAAATATAAGTATATACTTAAATCTTTTATCCTTCTTTAAATCGAGAGATCTCGCACGGTAAGCCCAAACAACCTCTTCGCACTCAGCGTAAGTCAGGTCTGCCATGTCCCTGAAATGGTCAGGAGTATCTACTATTACTTCATGCGCGCCGACACCGTTCATAATGTCAAATACGCCGAGACCCTGCCTCTCCAGCTCACCCTCTATGCGAAGCGCTGGAAACTTATTTGGAACCACTCTGACAGACCAGTTCGGAGTATTGGCTCCGCCGGATTTTCTGTAAGCCAGGATTTCCAGCGGCGTCAGAGACTCGCCTCCGTAGCAGAAAGGGCAGCTATCCTTGGTCTTCGGCTGCTGCGGCATAATAAGGTCGGAGACCTCGGCACCCTTATCCATAGGGACAACTATCCATCTTGCAGTTATCGGATCACGGATCAATTCATTCATTTATCAGACCGTAGCCTCTTTTACAGATTTACATGCGTCTTCGGGCGGAAGAGGATTTATATAAAATCCGCTTCCCCATTCAAATCCTGCCACACGGGTAAGCATAGGC
>JBAYMS010000049.1:0-11536 GCA_041663425.1 Candidatus Omnitrophota bacterium | reverse complement strand
TTACATAAAGGAAGATCGGGCGAAGTGTATAATATCGGAGGCGGGACAGAGATACCAAACTTGGAACTCACCAGATCCATTCTTGAAATTCTTGGTAAAGACGAGAGCTCTATGGAGTTTGTTAATGACAGGCCCGGCCACGACAGGCGGTATTCTCTTGATATTTCCAAAACGAAGGCTTTAGGCTGGGCGCCAAAGCATGATTTCAGATCCAGCCTTGAACTGACCGTCAATTGGTACAAAAATAACGAGCTCTGGTGGAGGCGGTTGGTTGAATGCCGGAAAAATATAAAGTATTAATAATAGGCTCAAGCGGAATGCTTGGGGTGGATCTTTGCAAAGAGCTGGGCGGAAAATATGAACTATACGGCATAGATAGCCGCACCAGCGCTATATGTGATCTGGCGCAAAAATTTATTAAATGTGATATAACAGACGCTAAATTTGTTTCGGAAGCCGTATTAAAAGTCAAGCCCAGGGTTGTGATCCACACAGCTGCATTGACAGATGTGGATGGCTGCGAGCGGGACAAAGAAAAAGCTTATCTTGTAAATTGCATCGGAACGAAGAACGTGGCCGCTGCCTGTAAAGATGCAGGTGCGGCTTTAATATATATTAGTACCGATTTTGTTTTCGATGGCAAAAAGAAACAGCCTTACAATGAGACGGATGAAACAAATCCGCTCAATGTTTACGCGGAATCCAAACTCCGGGGCGAGGACGCTGTAAGAGAAACCCTGAAGGACCATTTTATTCTTCGTACGAGCTGGCTGTATGGTAAGCACGGTAAGAATTTTGTTGATACTATAATTACGAAGGCAGGAACTGAAAAAGAGCTTAAAGTAGTCGATGACCAAGTGGGTTCTCCGACCTATACGGGAGATCTGGCAAAAGCTATACACAAGCTGCTTGATAAAGCAGTTTTGAGCCATGGGCCAGAAGTTAGAGGGCAGGGAACGTATCATGTCTCAAATTCAGGAAGCGTATCATGGTATGGATACGCCGGAGAGATCCTGAAGCTGATGGGATCCGGGACAAAGATCGTTCCCATAACTTCTCAGGAATTGGGAAGGCCGGCAAACCGGCCTGCCATGTCCGTAATGGATGGTTCGAAATTTGCCGAATTTACAGGTCATAAGATGCGGGATTGGAAATTAGCGTTACAGGAATATGTTATAAAAAGAGAGGGAAGAGATGCTTAAAAAATTAAAAGATAAGATATTGAATAAAGACGCTCGCATAGGAATAATCGGGTTGGGTTATGTCGGATTGCCGCTAGCCCTTACGTTTGCGAAAAACGGTTTTAAAGTTAAGGGTTTCGATATTGATGAGCGCAGGGTGGCAAAGCTTAACAAGGCAGAGGCATATATCCTGGATGTCACTTCGGCAGAGATCAAAGAGGCTATAGAGAGCGGTTGTTTCAGCGCCACCACATCCTTTAGTGATATAAAGAAGATGGATGCCATTATAATATGTGTTCCGACACCTCTTTACAAAACAAAAGAGCCTGACGTTTCATATATTGTAGCAGCGGTAGACAATATAAAGAAATATATAAAACGCGGACAGATCGTAGTCCTGGAGTCTACCACTTATCCTGGCACTACCGAAGAAGTCATGCTTCCGATACTTGAGAAGGACGGATGGAAGGAAGGTAAGGATTTTTATCTGGCATTTTCGCCGGAAAGAATAGATCCGGGTAATGCTAAATTTCATACCCAAAATACACCGAAAATAATAGGCGGTATTTCCAAAAATTCTACCGACATAGCGAAGCTTTTGTATGAACAGGCTATAGATACGGTCATTCCGGTATCGTCCAGTAAAGTCGCTGAGATGGTAAAGCTTCTCGAAAATACGTTCCGTATAGTTAATATAGGCCTTGTAAACGAGATTATGCTTATGTGCGATAAGCTCGGTATCAATGCGTGGGAAGTTATCGATGCCGCGAAGACCAAGCCGTACGGTTTTATGCCATTCTATCCGGGGCCCGGAGTCGGCGGACACTGTATTCCCGTTGATCCGATCTATCTTTCATGGAAGGCCAGGATGCACGGGTTTGAAGCGCGTTTCATAGACCTTGCTTCGCAGGTAAATTCAGAGATGCCTCATCATGTAGTTTCTAAAGTAATAGAAGGCCTGAACGATCAGCGCAAACCTCTCCGATGCTCCAAGGTGCTGGTTGTAGGCGTAGCATATAAAAAAGATGTTAAGGATCTGCGCGAATCTCCCGCCCTGGAAATAATAGACCTGCTTGTTAAAAAAGGCGCGCTCGTTTCGTATTATGATCCTTATTTACCGTATCTTAAGATTGAAAATATAAATCTGAAGAGCCTTCCTTTTGACAAAAATTCGTTTAAAGATTCGGACTGTGTTGTTATCGTCACAGACCACTCCAATGTGGACTATAAATTCATAGCCGACAATTCTCCTCTGGTGGTTGATACCAGAAACATACTTAAAGATATAAAAGATAAATCGAACATTGTGAGGTTGTAGTGGCGCATTATCTTGTAACGGGCGGCGCGGGTTTTATAGGCTCAAATATAGTTGAAGAGCTGGTTAAGCGTGGGCAGAAAATCCGGATTCTTGACAGCTTTATAACAGGTAAGCCTGAAAACCTGAAACCGTTTGCCGGAAAGATAGAGGTAATAAAAGGTGATATCCGCAATAAGGCCGCACTTAAGAAGGCGCTTAAAAATATAGATTATGTTATTCACCAGGCAGCCTTGCGCTCGGTGCCTAAGTCAGTTGATGATCCGTTTACCACAAATGATATAAATGTTTTCGGGACACTGAACCTTTTAATGGAGGCAAAAAAAGCCGGCGTTAAGAGGGTGGTTTATGCTTCATCCAGTTCTGTTTACGGTGAGGCTAAAAAATTCCCTCAGAGAGAAACTGATCTGACGTCGCCTATTTCTCCTTATGGTGTTTCTAAGTTAGCGGCAGAGAACTACTGCATTACTTTCGCGAAGACCTTTGGTCTTGAGACCGTTTCTTTAAGGTATTTTAACGTATTCGGTCCGAGGCAAAATCCCGATTCAAAATACTCAGCTGTAATACCCGCATTTTTATTTACCATGGCAAAGGGTGCCCGGCCTGTGATAGAGTGGGATGGGAAACAATCGCGTGATTTTACTTATGTAGCGAATGTGGTTGAAGCGAATTTGCGTTCATGCGTTGCCAAAGGTGTGTCGGGAGAGGTTTTTAATGTAGCCTGCGGCACTACTACATCGGTAAATGGTATAGTAGAAGAGCTTAATAATATTTTGGGAACAGATATAAAAGCTAAATATGCGCCGAAGAGAAAAGGCGATGTTAAGAAGACTTATGCGGATGTGTCTAAAATGAGAAAAAAATTAGGCGTTCGAAGTATTATTGGTTTTGAGGAAGGCCTGAAGCTAACGGTAGAGTGGTTTAAGGGGCGAAAATGAAAAAACGAGTGCTTGTAATGGGCGGGGCGGGGTTTTTAGGCTCACATCTTTGTGAGCTATTCCTTGCAAAAGGTTATAGTGTTATTTGTATGGATAATCTTATAACGGGAAAACAGGAGAATATAAAAAGTTTACGTAAAAATAAGAACTTCAAGTTTATAAAGCACGATGTTTCGAAGCATATAAATATCGCAGGCCCGATACATTATATACTTCATTTCGCTTCACCGGCCAGCCCTATAGATTATCTTAAATATCCCATACCTACGCTGAAGGTTGGTTCCCTTGGTACTCATAATGCCCTGGGTCTGGCGAAAGCGAAGAAGGCAGTGTTCCTCCTGGCGTCAACGAGCGAAGTCTATGGCGATCCGCTGGTAAATCCTCAGCCGGAAACGTACTGGGGCAATGTAAATCCGATCGGGCCGCGCGGCGTATATGATGAGGCGAAGCGTTTCGCCGAAGCTATAACGATGGCTTATCATCGCTACCACAAAGTAAATACGAAAATAATACGCATATTCAATACTTACGGTGAAAGAATGCGCGAAAAAGACGGGCGCGCTATTCCGAATTTTATAAGCCAGGCGCTTTCGGATAAGCCGATCACAGTTTATGGCAATGGCCGCCAGACCAGGAGCTTCTGTTATGTCTCTGATCTTGTCGACGGTATATACAGGCTTCTGATGTCGGAAGAGCACGATCCTGTCAACATAGGCAATCCCAATGAGATCACTCTGCTTAAGCTCGCGCAGATAATAATAAAACTCACCGATTCAAAAAGTGAAATAGTGTATAAACCGTTACCGACCGACGATCCCAAAGTAAGGCGTCCGGACATAGCTAAGGCTAAGAAAATACTGAAGTGGGAGCCCCAAGTAGATCTTGAGGGTGGGTTGTTAAAAACAATAAATTATTTTAAGGAGAAAAGAAAATGAAAATACCGTTGTTAGATTTGAAGGCACAATATAAAACTATAAAAACAGAAGTAGAGACGGCAGTAAAGAAAGTTTTGGAAACTCAAGATTTTATATTAGGGGAAGAAGTTAAACAGTTTGAAAGAGAAATAGCTCAGTATTGTGGCGTAAAATATGGCGTAGGGGTAGCGTCCGGAACCGATGCTCTTGTATTGTCTCTGAAAGCGCTGGATGTAGGAGAAGGAGATGAAGTAATAACCACACCGTTTACATTTTTTGCTACTGCTGAATCAATATCTAACGTTGGGGCCAAACCAGTTTTTGTTGACATTGATCCTAATACATACAATATAAATCCTGATCTTATAGAAAAAAAGATTACGGATAAAACAAAAGCTATAGTACCTGTTCATCTTTATGGGCAATGTGCCGATATGGATGCTATAATGGCTGTAGCCAGAAAACACAACCTTAAAGTCGTGGAAGATACCGCCCAGGCAATAGGTGCTACATATAAAAGTAAGAGAGCTGGTTCGTTTGGGGATTTTGGAGCGTTGAGTTTTTTCCCAAGCAAAAATTTGGGTGCATTCGGCGATGCGGGAATGGTGGTGACGAATGATGAAAAACTTGCTCAGCGAGTACGAACTTTACGAGTTCATGGTAGTTCTGTAAGGTATATACACTCTGAGATAGGGATAAATTCACGACTTGATAATTTGCAGGCTGCTGCATTGAGGATAAAATTAAAATACCTTGATAAGTGGCTTGAGAACAGAAGGAGTATAGCCGAGTTTTATAAAGAAAAATTAAGAAATCTTCCAATTGTCATACCGAACGTTCCTGTTTATAATGTTCACACCTATCATCAATATACTATTAGGGTTAAATCGGTTCAGGAGAAATTGATGAAATATCTGATAGATAATGGGATAGAGACTAGAACTTATTACCCTATTGCTTTACATCTGCAAGAATGCTATAAGTTCCTTGGCTATAAAATAGGTGATATGAAGGAATCGGAGATAGCTACTAAAGAGGCGTTCTCTATACCTATTTTTCCAGAAATGAGCCAGGAGCAAAAAGAGTACGTTGTCGATACGATAAAAAGTTTTTTTAAATAGAGGCAGCGGATGGGCGCCAAAAAAATTCTAAAACGTATGTTTGGGATAAAAAATAAAAAGGGTTTGTGTGGGCACTATTGGGAGTCTTACAACAGGTCTTTTTTTATTGCTAATAAGATAAAGTTGGCGGGGTTAAAAGATGCCCGCTTGCTTGATGTGGGTGGTAACAAGAAAGATAATCTGTTGGCCGGACTTGGTATAAAAAATATCACAGTCCTTAATATCCTGAAAGACGCAGATATAGTTGCGAGTGCTCACAAAATACCATTGGCGGACAAGACGTTCGAATACGTAGCATGTATGGATATGTTGGAGCATGTTCCGCAAGAGGCGAGAGAACAGGTCATAAAAGAACTTGTGAGGGTTGCGAAGATCGCGGTATTTATTGTTGCCCCGATAGATTCTAAAGAGAATAACCTCGTAGAAGAATTTGTTCTGAAATATCTTCCGGCGCAGTTTGTGAAAGAGCATCGTGTCTTTGGGCTAGTTAATTTTGACCGGATAAAATCCACAATCGAAGCTATTAAAAAAGAGGGTAGAGTAGAATCTTTTGAAGAAAGCGATCTGGATAATCTGATGCCCTGGACTATGCTACTACTTGGAGATAAGGTCGAACCTTCAAAGCTGTATCAGGAGTTATATTTTTTAGAAAATAAATTTCATCCCCGCCGTAAAGCGTTTTCCATTTATTTAAAGCAATATTAAAAGAGGCGGGAATAAAATTATCTCTGCTTAGAATATCGTGTAGACGATCTGCCTATGCCGATCCGGTGTTTTTCCGAAGCGCTATAAAAAAGGCTAAAGCCAATTTAAGAGATTTTGAAACAATAAAAGTCAAACAAGCTTCTTTGGCCGGCGAGGTCGGGGGAGATTTATTACTATAGTAGCCCTTTGTGTACTTGAACGTATCGAAGAAGACGTTGTGTTAAGCGCATCGGCCAATGCATGAGATGTCCCGATTTTGTCAAAAAAACTGCAAAAAATAATATTTTTTGGAAGTTGCTGCACAAGACCCAGTTTAAATACTTTAAAAACATGATAAATAATGGACATAAGGTGATGATTTTAGCCTCAAAAGTAAGTAAGCGCTAATAGTCTGTATCTTCGTATTTGCCGCAAAAAAAACAACTAATTTTTTGTTGACAACCAATGTTTAAAGGAATATTATCGTTTAGAACGTTTTAAACGCTGAAAGAGGATAGTCTATGAATAACAAGCTTGAGATGGCGCAGGATAAGTTTACAGAGAGCGTGGGTAAACTGGCGGAAAGTTTCGGCCTGAATAAATCCATAGCACAGCTTTATGCAGTTCTGTATCTTAGTGATAAACCGCTCTCTTTGGATGAACTTGTAGAGAGGTTGGGGGTAAGCAAAGGGAATATCAGCCTTAACATACGGGAGCTGGAAAGCTGGGGTGCTGTTAAAGATATATGGGTTAAAGGTTCCCGCAAAGATTACTATGAGGCGGATCCTGATATAAAGAAAGTGTTTGTTAATAAGATGAAATCTTCAATAGAAAAGCGCATCTCCTGGGTTTCCGGAATGCTGGATGAATTTAAAGAGATGCTAGATTCTGTTGAAGGTGATCTGACTCCTGAAGAGAAAAAGGCGGTCCGTGCTTATAAAGAAAGACTCAAAAAAGTGGAAAACCTTAAGTCGCTGGCTTTAAAAGGGCTTTCCATCGCGGAGAAATTTTTATAGTTATGTATACGACGGATATGCATATGCGGTTTTCGTCTCGGGTCTGATAACGAATACCAGAAAAATCGTGTTAAAGATTGCCAGGTAGATGAGTTTAGGTCTAAAGGTTTTTATATGGACGTTAAAAGACCCCTGTTTTTACATAAGAAAAGGATATCTATTCCTTGACATAAGGCCAAAATTACAGAAAGAGAGCGGTGTGTCCCGCTATTTTATTGTAAAGTAAGAAACGAAAAACGGATTGTCGGGATTTGTTAATCTAATAGGCATAAAATTACCCGGACTGACAGTTCCATTGGCTTAATTGAGCATACTAAACATATGGTCGAATCTCTTAAGGAGGCTTAAAATGAAAGTAGCTATTCTTGCAGGCGGTAGAGGGACCCGTATAAGTGAAGAGACGGATAACATACCGAAGCCGATGGTCGAGATCGGCGGCAAACCTATTTTATGGCATATAATGAAGACCTATTCCAGCTATGGTTTTAATCAATTTATAATATGTCTCGGCTACAAAGGCTATATCATCAAAGAATATTTTTCGCATTATTTCATGCATAAAAGCGATGTTACGATAGATCTCGTTAATAATAAAACCACTATACACAATACTGCTTCCGAGCCGTGGGAAATAACGCTTGTTGATACCGGCCTTGATACAATGACGGGAGGCAGATTAAAAAGGATAGAGAAGTATATAAAAAACGAAACGTTTATGATGACTTACGGCGATGGTGTCAGCGATGTAAATATAAAGCACCTGCTCGAGACGCATAAAAAAGGCGGGGCCATGGCCACAGTTACTGCAGTGCAGCCGTTTGGAAGGTTTGGCTCTCTCGATATAAGCGCTAAAGGAAAAGTGTCTTCTTTTCTAGAGAAGCCTAAAGGAGATAACAGCTGGGCTAATGCCGGATATTTTGTACTTGAGCCTGAAGTTTTTAAATATATAGACGGGGACACTATTTCGTGGGAAAAGGAGCCTCTGGAAAAATTGGCCTCAGAGGGCAAGTTGGCAGCTTATAAGCATGAAGGTTTTTGGAAGTGCATGGATACGTTGCGGGACAAAATAGAGCTGGAACAGTTGTGGAGCTCAAATAATGCTCCCTGGAGAATATGAATAAGAATTACTGGAAAAATAAAACGGTATTAATCACGGGTTTTGAGGGATTCCTGGGCTCTAACCTCACCAAGGCCATGATTTCCTCCGGCGCCAAAATATTCGGTTTAGATATAAAAGTCGGCAGAAAAGATACCATCCTGACCGCGGCAGATTATAAAAAGATAACCGTTATTAAAGGCAGCGTTTCCGATTATGGATTAGTAAAGCATGTTATCATGCGTAATAAAGTTAATGTTCTTTTCCATCTGGCGGCAGAGTCGATCGTAGGTAAATGCCACAAATACCCTTTAGCCGCTTTTTCTACAAATATCGAAGGCACCTGGAACATCCTTGAAGCCTGCAGGGGTTCTGAATTCGTTAAATCTATCGTCATTGCTTCAAGCGACAAAGCCTACGGCAGCCATAAAAAGCTTCCCTACAAAGAAACATCCCATTTAATAGGAAATCATCCGTACGATGTATCCAAAAGCTGCGCTGATCTTATAGCCTATACTTATTTTCACACTTATGGTTTACCTGTTGCGGTTACCAGATGTGGCAATATTTACGGCCCGGGAGATTTTAATTTTTCACGCCTTATCCCGAACGCCATAAGATGCTTAGTCGAAGACAAAACACTTCTTATACGCAGTGACGGTAAGTTTACCAGAGATTACGTTTATGTCGATGATATTGTAAGAGGATACATCGTCCTAGCGGAAAAGTTACACGGATCCGGGCTTGCCGGAGAAGCGTTTAATTTTAGCACTGAGGATCCTGTGACGGTTTTAAAATTGATTGACCGGATGTCTAGACTTTCCGGCAAAAAACTTAAATATAAAATTTTAAATGAAGCAAAATATGAGATAAAAGACCAGTACCTGTCGGCCAGTAAGGCAAGAAGAGTACTGGGTTGGCGGCCGTCGAATAGTCTGGAAGAAGGATTACGTAAAACTATCAAGCATATAACCGTAGACGGGGTTTACCCGTAAATTAGGAGGGCGGCTTGTGAATATTATGTTGAAAGCGCCGTTTAATTTAAATGGTATTTAAAGAGACCGGCCTTAGAGGCGCTTATATTATCGAAATCGAGCAAAATAAAGACGAGAGAGGATTTTTTGCTCGGGCTTTTTGCCAAAAAGAATTCACGGCGCATGGTTTGGAGGCAGTGATAAAACAATCAAACATTTCATACAGCAAAAATAAAGGTACCCTGCGCGGCATGCATTATCAGTCTGCCCCATTCGAAGAAACTAAATTAGTCAGTTGCATAAAAGGCAAAGTTTACGATGTAATTATAGACCTGCGTAAAAACTCCGACACTTATTGTAAATGGTATTCAGTAGAATTAAGTGAAGAAGACCATAAGATGCTATATGTCCCAAAAGGATTTGCCCACGGGTTCCAAACTTTAAAAGACAATTCAGTATTTTTCTACCAGATGTTTGAATCTTATCATCCTGAATACGCTATGGGGGTGAGATGGAATGATCCTCTATTTTCTATAGAGTGGCCTTCTGCCATTAGAACCATATCACTAAAAGATAAAACGCATCCGTTGTTTAAAAAAGACATCTTATGAAAAAACAATCCACGAGAGTTTTAGTAACCGGCGCAAATGGATTTGTAGGGTCGTATGTTGTCCGGGAATTATTGAAGCAGTCCTATGCTGTATGTGCCACCTCTTCGGATATTTTTACAGGTAAACGATTCGAGTGGTTTGATTCCGTGGAAAAACGGCAAATGGATCTTGCTGTTTTGCCGGATGATGTTTATGATTTTTTTGATAGGCCCGATATTTTAATCCATCTTGCATGGGGAGGGCTGCCGAATTATAAAAAACTTTTTCATATCGAACGGAATCTTTTTGAAAGTTATTTTTTTATAAAAAAGATGACCGAGGGCGGCTTGCGCCATCTTTCCGTTACCGGGACTTGTTTCGAGTATGGGATGAAAGAAGGCTGCCTTAAGGAAGACATGCCTACGGCGCCCTGCACTTCATACTCATTGGCCAAAGATACGCTTAGAAAGTTTATCCAAGAATTGGCTAAAGAATATTCTCTTGATTGGAAATGGATCAGGCTTTTTTATCTTTACGGTGAAGGGCAAGCGAAAAATTCTATCTTGGAACAACTGAAAACGGCACTTGTGCAAAAGGCTGTTAATTTCCCGATGTCCGGAGGTGAACAGGAGAGAGATTATCTTCCTATCGAAAAGGCTGCCGAATATATCGTAAAGATAAGTACCCAGTCCCGGCATCAAGGTATTTTTAATTGCTGTAGCGGAGAACCGATTTCGATACGTAATTTGGTCGAAGAATATTTAATAAAAACCAAGCAGGCCATAAAATTAGATCTTGGAAGATACCCGTACCCTGATTATGAACCTATGGCTTTCTGGGGTGATAATACCAAGCTGAAAGAGGTAAAAGATGAAAGATAGCATGACTCCGAATGAAGCGTTCCAACACGAATGTGAAGAAAGAGTTGAATCATACCGCGTTAATGACAGTTTTCTTGATGCGAAAAATGCTTTTATGCTTGAATCAACGCCTACAAAGTATTCATATAACTTTAGATGGCTTGGTAGGCCTATTATACAATACCCGCAGGATATAATTGCTATGCAGGAAATAATATGGAGGGTAAAGCCCGATCTTATTATAGAAACAGGGATAGCTCACGGAGGGTCTATAGTCTTCAGCGCATCTATGTTGGCCTTATTGGAAATATCGGGTGCTATCGATAGAGGTAAAGTGCTGGGAATAGATATTGATATAAGAAAACATAATAAAAGTGAGATCGAAAAGCATCCGCTTTCAAAGAAAATACATATGATACAAGGTTCGTCAGTCGACGAAGGCGTGATCCGACAAGTGTATGATTTTGCAAAGAGCTATAAAAATATCCTTGTCGCCCTGGATTCAAATCATACACATGAACACGTGCTGGCTGAGCTTAAGGCATACGCGCCGCTTGTTACGAAAGGAAGTTATTGCGTAGTCTTTGATACAATTATCGAGGACCTACCGGATGGAATGTATCCGGACCGTCCGTGGGGTAAGGGTAATAATCCAAAAACAGCCGTTCGGGAATATCTAAAATCTCATACAGAGTTTGAGATAGACAAAAAGATGGAGAATAAATTACTTATTACGGTTGTGCCTGATGGATATTTAAAAAGGGTAAGGTAATGACAGCGATGCGCGGCAAGCATTTTTTAAGTAAAAATATTTTGTCGAATCTTTTGTCGAATGTGTGGTCGACAG
>JBAYMS010000048.1:0-11543 GCA_041663425.1 Candidatus Omnitrophota bacterium | reverse complement strand
TAGTTCATATTTTCCGCCCAGCTCTTTGCAAAGATCCACCCCAAGCATTCCGCTTGAGCCTATTATTAATACTTTATATTTTTCCGGCATTCAACCAACCGCCTCCACCAGAGTTCGTTCTTTTTATACCAATTGACGGTCAATTCAAGACTGGACCTGAAATCATGCTTTGGCGCCCAGCCTAAAGCCTTCGTTTTGGAAATATCAAGAGAATACCGCCTATCGTGGCCGGGCCTGTCATTAACAAATTCCATAGAGCTCTCGTCTTTACCAAGAATTTCAAGAATGGATCTGGTGAGTTCCAAGTTTGGTATCTCTGTCCCGCCTCCGATATTATACACTTCGCCCGATCTTCCTTTATGTAATACAGTGTCAATACCTTCGCAATTATCCAATACAAACAGCCAGTCCCGCACATTCATCCCGTCCCCGTATACAGGCAGCTTTTTGCCGGCGAGCGCATTTGTTATGAAAAGCGGAATGACCTTTTCCGGATACTGATACGGCCCGAAATTATTTGAACTGCGCGTTATGATGACCGGTAGTTTGAAAGTTACAAAATAAGACCTGGCAAGAAGATCGGACCCTGCCTTCGCCGCAGAGTAAGGGCTATTGGGACGCAGCGGATCGTTTTCTTTGAAAGAGCCCTTCTCGATGCTGCCATAAACCTCGTCAGTAGAAATATGAATGAACCGTTCTACGCCGGCAGCCTTCGCTGCCTCAAGTAAAGTATGAGTGCCTAAAACGTTCGTCCGGACAAAACTATAAGGATCTATAACAGACCTGTCGACATGTGTTTCGGCGGCAAAGTTCACAACGATATCGCAATTTTCAACAAGTCCCTTCACCACTTTTTCATCGGCGATATCGCCCTGGACAAATTTATACCTCTTATCCTTTTCGATATCCTTAAGGTTTTCGAGATTACCGCAGTATGTCAGTTTATCCAGGTTTACAATGCTGTAATCTTGGTATTTACCAAGCATGTGCCGGATAAAATTGGAACCGATAAACCCGGCTCCTCCGGTTATAAGCAATCTTTTCATCTTGCTTCCTTTTTCGCTACAAGGTTATTTGCCCTAAGAAGAGATTCAAATGTCCCCGCATCAGTCCACCACCCATCAAGAACGCTGTAGGTCAGCGCGCCCTTCTTTATATAAGCATTGTTAACATCAGTTATCTCAAGCTCTCCACGGCCCGAAGGCTTCAGCGTCTTTATGATCTTGAAAACCTCGTTATCATACATATATATCCCGGTTACAGCGTAATCTGATTTGGGATTCTTTGGCTTCTCTTCTATGCCCAATATCTTGTCGCCCTCAAGTTCAGCCACTCCGAACCGCTGCGGATCATCAACCTTTTTTATCATGATCTTAGCGCCGCTGGGCTGTTTGCAAAAATCATCAACGGCATCTTTAATGCTTTTCTCAATTATATTATCACCCAATATAACTATTATCCTGTCATCTTCCGCGAAATGTTCGGCCAGCTTCAGCGCCTCAGCTATACCGCCTTCGCCCTCCTGATATGTATAATTTATATGCTTAAGACCGAATTCTTTACCGTTACCTAAAAGCCTTAGGAACTCTCCGGCATGCATACCGCCGGTAACGATAAGAATATCCTTAACGCCGGCATCTACAAGCGTCTGGATCGGATAATATATCATCGGTTTTCCATACACAGGCAGAAGATGCTTATTGGTGATTTTGGTCAGAGGGTTAAGCCGCTTGCCAAGCCCGCCCGCCAATATAATACCTTTGAGAGCCATAGATCATTTCCTCCAATCGTATGGTATGTCATTATCATACGCGTCAAGCCTGAACTCATCCGGTTCTTTATAATTATACGGCAGGGTAACGGTATTTATTACCACTGCTTCGGTTTCGCTTACGCATTTAAAACCGTGATAAACTTCTTTTGGGATATGAACAAGCATCGGCGTCTCAAGGCTTATGACAAAATCATTAACCTCTTTATAGGTCGGGGAATCTACCCTCGCGTCATACAGGGCAAGCCTCATTTTCCCGCTGATACAGGTGAAATTATCATCCTGTTTCTTATGGTAATGCCATGCCTTGACCACACCCGGAAAAGCCGTGGTCATATAGACCTGTCCGAATTTTTTAAATATCTCGTCGTCCGCGCGCAGGATCTCCATTAAACGGCCGCGATCGTCCGGAATTATTTTAAGTTTTTTAACCACGACGCCTTGTATCACTTTTATTTCCTCCCTATTCCGATGTACGTAAAGCCCAGTTTCTTCATTTCTTCCGGATCGTATATATTTCTGCCGTCTATAAGTATAGGCTGCCTCATTATCTTTTTTATCTTTTTAAAATCCAGCTCTTTAAACTCATTCCATTCAGTAGCCAAAAGCAGACAATCGCTATTTTTAGCGACAGCATAGGCATCCTTGCAAAATTCTGTATTCTTAGACAGCTCAAGTTTCGCCCTGCCCATAGCCTGAGGATCGTAAACTTTTATCTTAGCACCCTCTTTCTGCAGCATCGTAATTATATCAAGTGCCGGCGATTGCCTGATATCGTCCGTGTCCGGCTTGAAAGACAACCCCAGCACACCTATGGTCTTTTTAGGCAGATTCCAGACAAGAGCCTCTATCTTTTTTATCAGCAGTGCCTTCTGATAGTCATTTACCTTCTGCACTTCCTTAAGCATGCCAAAATCGTAGCCTATCTTATCCGCAATCCTTATGAATGCGGACAGGTCCTTCGGAAAACATGAACCGCCAAAACCGATACCTGCGTTCAGAAATTCCTTGCCTATGCGCCTGTCCAGACCTATGCCGCGCGCCACTTCCACTATATCAGCGCCAACCTTATCGCATATATCCGATATTGCGTTAATAAACGAGATCTTAGTCGCCAGGAATGAATTTGAAGCGTGTTTTATAATCTCTGCGGACTTTATATCGGTAACAACTATGGGGGCTTTCAGAGGTTTGTATAGTTCTGTCAGTATGTCTTTCGCTTTTTTTGATTTAACACCAATAACTATCCTGTCAGGGTTCATAAAATCTTTAATGGCAGACCCTTCCCGCAAGAATTCAGGATTGGACGCAACGTCAAACTTTATGCCGCGCTTATTAAATACTTTTATCGTATGCTCCACCCACTCACCGGTATTAACAGGAACGGTGGATTTCTCAACTATAAGGCGGTACGAAGGCATTGCCTGCGCTATTTCACGCGAGACATGCTCTACGAATGTAAGGTCAGCGTCTCCCCCGTCTCTCGACGGAGTGCCGACAGCGATAAAGATAACTTCACACGTTTTAACACCTTCTTTTACACTTGTACTGAAGGAGAGCCTGCCCTCTTTTCTATTACGTTTGACCAGCTCTTCAAGTCCCGGCTCATAAATAGGGATCGCCCCTGCCTTAAGCCTGTTGATTTTTTCTGCGTTGTTGTCCACACATACTACATTATTACCCAGATCGGCGAAACAAGCACCCGACACAAGGCCTACATAACCAGCTCCTATTATACATATTTTCATGTTATATCCTTTTCATGTTAAAGAGGTTGAATTATATCATAATAATATTATAGTGGGCAAGCTAAAAAATGACACAAATGCAGAGTCGGATACTCTGTTAAAAGTATAAAAACTAAATATTTCGACAAAACTTTTCTTATTTTTAGTCGGTAAATCCTGTGTGGGAAACAGCTTGACCAAATCTCGGGCGAGAGTATGTCTGTTTCAGCCCTATCGGAGTCTGCGGGAACGCTTTCATCCTCATGACAAACCACAATCCCGCTTCATCATTGTGCGGAACTACACGTAAAGTCATTTCAGCAACAAAGCAGTGAAGGTCTCTATATATGGTATATTCCTGTTCAAGGACCGATTTTTTAAACAAACTTATCGTTTCATAAGCTCTTATGCGCCATTTATCATTTATTTTATACATCATATCGGCCGTAAGGAGGTTACTTATGCCGCTTTCTTCTTTTTCATAATCATATCTGGCGCCAACAGACCATTTGTTGGTAATAGCTGCATCTAAATCGATACTCGCGGTCTGCACAGCGGAATTCTTTGTGTTGTAGGATAGCTTAGAAACGGAATAGAGCCAGTCATAAGGTATCAATTCCAGCTGCAAGTCCAGATTCTCAAATCTCTGCTTATATATAGTGGCATTATCTTTCTTCAGTCTGAACGAATAGTCGGAAGTTATTAAAAGTGTCGCCAGATCTACTGACTTGAGCTGCCCTCCCGACATACGCTTTGTCTGCAATCTATTTTCAAATCCAAACGCTATATAGCTCTGTTTATCTACGGCGTCTATTTCATCAAATTGGGTCAATTTTTCCGGACCGATCGCAGGCTGATGAGTATAATAATAATTTGCCGTAGGAGTAATTATATGCCTGAGTTTATTTATATCAATCCCTAAGAAATTTGTGGCGACATCAAATATTTTGTAGAATTTAACGGAAGTCTCGACTCCCGCATTAAATACCGTCCTGATCCTGTTGGTCTCACCGCCCAGCGTCCTCGAATAATACGTATCTTCTGTGCCAACAAAAGGCGCCACATTCAGCGTCCTGAAAAATTGCATTGTGTAAGAGATCTTATTGTTGGCGTCAAAACGTCCAACCTCGGTAGCTTTCTGGACAGTACCGTCGGCCGGCAATAATTTCCTGAGATAGACTCCGCTGGCCGCTCCGGTGTAATACAGAGGAATATTTTGAAACAGCCTCATATTGTTGATATTTATTTTATATTCGGGCAGTCTCTCAACAACTGTCTGGAATTTATTAAATCGCGCCCTCATCAGAAATTCAGATGTATATTCAGGCTTGCTGGTTATAAAGGTCAGGTAATTGTCCGGGTCGTTGCCAAGTTCTTCGTATTCATTATAGAAATAATCTTTTATTACATCCGCATCACTTAATTTGTTAAATTCCAGAAGAGCTACGGTATCTGTCCCTTCGCCCATATCCCAGTAATGACGCAATTGATAACGATACCTTCTCTCGATCTCACCGGGATGGTCGTTATCATCCCCTCTTCCGTTTTCTTTAGTATAATAAACTTTGAAAGCGCCCTTGCCCATCTTGCCAAAATCGTGGTAATTATTTACTCCGCCGGCAAGACCAAGACCGTCTTTCGTCCTGTAATCAAGCATCGCATCACCCTTCATCGCCTGATTAAGATGATATCTGTAGCTGCCTAATACGTAATACCCCCACTCCTTCTTTTTACCGGCCATGACCGTTACATATCCTTTAGTCTGCTTTAAATACTGGACGTAATAAGGAAAGTACATAACCGGGACATTTCTTATATAAAGAACCAGATGCTTCGCTACAACTTTATCATTGAGATATATCTCGACATGACGGGCCTGAAGCCTGTAGTGAGGGTTATCCAGATCGCATGTGGTCACATAACCCCGCTCCAGTTTATACGTATCTTTATTTTCTACTTTATCTAATTGTTCGGCTCTGCCGTAGAAAGGATTCGAGGCAAAATGGCCTGTGAGCACAGTGCCTTTCCTTGTGTCAAAATTGTAATTCATCCGCTCACCGGTAAAATAGGCGCCTTTCTGCGTAACTTTTACATTGCCCTCAGCTATAGCTTCCCTTGTATCAAGGTAAACTGTTATCTTGTCGCAGGTAAGTTCGATGTCTTTATATTTTATAGATATATTACCGGAACCAACGACCATCTTTTTTTCCTGGAAATATTCAACATTATCGCCATTTACAACTATGGGTTCTTTCGGGGTCTGAGGAATTGATTCGGTGGACGTTTCGCCTGCAATGGCAAGATCGATATTACTGAATATTAAAAGAAAGGCAATTATTGCTGTAAGGAATTTCGCAGTGCGCTGTTTTTGCTTCATCATTTTTTGGATGGCATTTTCTTGTAATCCTCCAAAAATTTATTTAAACCTATATCAGTAAGAGGGTGTTTTATAAGTGCCATCAGGGTGCCGTAAGGTACAGTTGCGATATCCGCTCCTACCTTGGCAGCATCAAGAACATGGAGTGGGTTCCTGACGCTTGCGACTATGATTTGTGTCTTAAAAGAATAATTGTTATATATTGTCTTTATATCCCTGATGAGATCCATGCCGGTCAGGCTTATATCATCAAGCCTTCCGATAAACGGACTGACGTATGTAGCGCCTGCCTTAGCGGCCAACAAAGCCTGGGTAGGAGAAAAACAAAGCGTGAGGTTGGTTTTTATACCTTCTTTGGATAATATTTTCGCCGCTTTCAGGCCCTCGGCTATTAGCGGTATTTTTATTACAATATTTTTGTGTATCTTCGCAAGCGGAGCGGCTTCCTTTACCATGTCATCGCATTTCACGCTTATGACCTCGGCCGAGATCGGCCCGTCAACTATAGAGCATATCTCTTTTACTACAGCGATGAAATCGCGCCCTTCTCTGGCGATCAGGGAAGGATTTGTGGTAACACCGTCTATTATTCCTATGGCGTTAGCTTCGCGTATCTCATTTATATTTGCGGTATCAATAAATAATTTCATAGGAGCTCATTATACTACGCTTTGTATTTACATACAACATTTTTGCCCATTTTTTTTGCACTATACATAGCAACATCAGCCTTTTCAATAAGACTGTCAACCTCGGCCGAGTCTACCGGATACACGGAAACGCCTATACTTACAGTTATCCTGAGTGTTTCATCATATGCTTTAAACAGATGCTCCGCAATCCTCTTCCTCAGCCTCTCCGCAACCAGCATAGCGCCTTCACAATTGGTCTCAGGCAAGACTATGGCAAATTCTTCCCCCCCGTATCTTGAAACAAGGTCTATCTCACGTACGCCTTCTTTCAGTATCCTGCTGAGCTCCTTCAGGATAACATCGCCGACAAGATGGCCATAAGTATCATTCGATTTTTTAAAGTC
Organism: Candidatus Omnitrophota bacterium; assembly: GCA_041663425.1. GTDB lineage: Bacteria > Omnitrophota > Gorgyraeia > 2-01-FULL-45-10 > 2-01-FULL-45-10 > FEN-1322. The sequence goes on along the minus strand of JBAYMS010000048.1, from coordinate 4,632 downwards.
ATCTATATCTACCATAAGGAACGCAAACTCAAATTTATATCTTCTCGACCGCTGCAGCTCCTCATCCAGCCTTTCATAAAAATATCTGCGCAGATATAATCCGGTCAGAGAATCAGTAATAGCCATCTTCTCTACCATCTCATATAACAAGACCTTCTTTATCTCAAGAGCGAACTGCATCGACAATATCAGGAACTTCTCAAGCTCTTCCGTTGGAAGGTTCTCAACCGTCAATATAGCCGCAAGCGCATTTTCATTAAGCAGCGGGATCGCTGTAAACGTATTTACGTCCGGATCTTCTACGCCCATCTCCTCAAGAACTTTTTCCCCTGATTTTTTTGATGCGTGTATCTTCTGCGGATTATTTATAAAAACTTTTATTAGCTTGTCGTAATTCGCCATCTGTTTAGGCGCGCCTTCGCGCACTTCCTGCCATACGCTGTAAACCCTCTCCAGCCTCGGAATCTTTACGTCTTCCCAATTCAGCACAAGAAGATCGCACTTGCGGAAAGAGAAGTTGCCTTTCAAAAAAGTGCTGAACACATTGAAGATATCGATAAACTTAAGGTTCTCGGACATCTTTCTGGTGATCTCAAACAAATTCACTATCATTAGCTCGTCTTCTTTTATATCGCGCTCTTCCGTTTCGATTTTTTTAAATTCCTCGAGCAGATAGTTCTTTTTACTTTCATCCTCACCCAGCTCGTATGTAAGCTCCCGGCGTTCCTCTTTAAGAATATTTCTGGAAGCTATCGCACCGGACTGAAAAATAGCAAATATCACGATGGACAAAAAAGCATTAGCCGGATCTATGCCACAAACGAAAATGATCATAGGCATTATAATAATAGCTACCGAGTAAACGGACTTATAGGATAAATAAAAATACGACAGCGGCATTATAGCGAGAAAGATAGCGTATAAGATCTTTAAGCTGAGCAAACTCTATCCCTCCCCTGAGCTTTTGCTTTATACAAACGTTCGTCCGCTATTCTTATAAGCCCTTCGGCAGGCGAAGCATCCTCAGGATAACTTGCGACTCCGATTGAGACGGTAACATTTACGGTATGCCTTCTGAACGTAACAGGACTGTTCTTGATGGTATTCCTGATCTCCTCGGCTTCGAGGACCGCTTCCTTTTTATTTCTGCCGCAAAGCATTATCACTATCTCTTCCCCGCCGTATCTGGCTGCGATATCGCCCTCTTTGATCATGGAAATGATTGTTTTTGCGGTATGTTTCAGTATGATATCGCCGGCGGCATGTCCGAACTGGTCGTTATATTTTTTGAAATAATCTATGTCGAGCATTATTATCGACATCTGAGCTTTCCTCATAGCGGTACGCCTCACTTCTGCCTGAAGACGCTCAAGAAAATACCTGCGCACGTTAAGCCCGGTCATCGAATCTTTTATCGCAAGCTCCTGCGTCCTGCCATACAGGATAGCATTTTCTATAGATATAGCACCCAGGTCCGCTATGATATCCAGGAGCCTGAGGTCGTCCTGCGTATACACAAATTCGCGGGCGTTGTCCATCCTGAGTATCCCGGTAACCTTGTCGCCGCTCATAAGCGGCGTTTCTATAAGCGACCTGAATATCTTTTTCAGATCACTGTGATTGTCAGTAGAAAAACGGAAGTCGGTAACGATATCTTCCACTATGAGAGACTTCCTGTTCTTGAGAACCCATCTGTCAAAAAGATCCCCCTTCTTTGCCGCCACACGTTCAGCTCCCTGCGAGGCCGACAGCATTAACTCCTGTTTATCGGTATCAACGAGGAATAGAAGTATCCTTCCGGGCTTCCCGATAGTCGCCGCAGCCTTGTCCATTATGACCTTCTTCGTATCGTCAATCAGAAGCTGCGTGCTGAATGAATCTATAACGTCTTTCAGGACTGCGTATTTCTTCAGCTTCTCCTCCACTGAAAAAACGCTCTTTCTCTTTTCCTCTATGTCGTTTGATATCACATTTATATCTTCGAACATTTTTTCCGTCTTCAGATGATATGCACTGTTCAGTTTGCTCCTGGCACGGCAATATAAAAATCCGAATAGCGCGGTAAGTAGAAATAGCAGTGCAAAAACAGAGTTGCCGGGGAGTCCGATCCTGATATTTAAGAGGAATACTAAAACAACCGAAACAATAGTGAACCCGGCGCCTACGGTAACCCCAAAGCTGACCCATGCAAAAAATATCGCAATATTGTAGGAAAACATAATAGCATCGGCCAGATTTACATAAAATATCGCCGGAACTTCATGTCCATGAGGAAGTTTATAGAAGAAAAATGTGGAAAGGCAGAAAGAAATTACGGAAATAATGCCAAGCGCTGTTCTCTTTAAGGAATGAAACATCCTAAGCCTAAAGGTTAGACTATCGTATTCTCTGTGTCTTTATCAAAAAAGTGTATCTTCGACATATCGAAGACAAGATCCATGTCCTGATTCAGCGTCGGCTTATTATGGCCGCCCACCTTGGCAACCAGCGGATTTTTACCGGTGTTAAGATACAAATACGCCTCCGAGCCCATCGGCTCAATAAGTTCACAGGTTGCTTTTATAGTATTGTCAGGAGGAGCTTCCGAAACGAACAACTTGTCATATATGTCTTCGGGCCTTATGCCGAATATAACTTCTTTATCGACATACGTCTCTATCGCTTTCATCATAGAGTCGACCACCCTGACTTTGAATCTTCCTTCATTAAAATAAAATTTCCCGTTCTGCTTTATCAGCATCCCTTTGATAAAATTCATCGGCGGGCTGCCGATAAATCCTGCTACAAATTTATTTATGGGTTTATCGTAAAGCCTGATCGGATCGGCTATCTGATGAATAATACCGTCTTTCATCACAACGATCCTGTCGCCCATCGTAAGAGCCTCAGTCTGATCGTGCGTTACGTATATCATAGTCGTCTGAAGCCTTATATGGACTTTCTTTATTTCAGTCCTCATCTGGACACGCATTTTCGCGTCCAGATTTGAAAGCGGTTCGTCGAACAAGAAGACCAGAGGCTTCCTGACGATCGCGCGGCCTACAGCTACACGCTGTCTCTGCCCGCCCGACAATTCTCTCGGCTTTCTGTGAAGAAGCTTCTCTATGCCTAGTATAGTCGCCGCATCCTTAACCCTGGACTCTATTTCGGTTTTTGGATATTTACGCAGGCGAAGCCCGAATGCCATATTTTCGTAAGCGGTCATGTGGGGATATAGCGCGTAATTCTGGAATACCATAGCAATATTTCTGTCTTTGGGCGGAACGTCATTGACTCGCTGATCGCCGATATAGACATCGCCTGAAGATGCTTCTTCAAGCCCTGCTATTATCCTTAAAGTGGTGGATTTACCGCAACCTGAGGGACCTACTAAGACAACAAATTCTTTATTTTCAATTCCAAGATTTATATCGCGGATCGCCTGGACATTTCCGGGGAAAAACTTCGAAACATTATTTAAGCTTACTTGTGCCATATATAGTTATCAGTTTAACATAATAACAGCAATGCGCAACTTAAATCCTAAAAATAAGACAAAAGCTTTGAGAGAGTCTCCTTCATGTTCTTTCTGGCAACTATCATATCTATAAGGCCGTGATTCAGCAGGAACTCCGACTTCTGGAAACCCGGCGGAAGCTTCTGCCTTATGGTCTGTTCAATTACACGCGGCCCCGTAAAGCCTATCAGCGCTTTAGGCTCTGCTATTATCATATCTCCGAGCGAAGCGAAACTTGCCATAATGCCTGCCATGGTCGGGTTGGTAAGGATAGATATAAATACACAGCCGGCCCTGTCGTGCCTGCATAAAGCCGCTGAGGTCTTCGCCATCTGCATAAGAGAATAAAGGCCTTCATACATTCTCGCACCACCGCCCGAACCTGATACAATTATAACAGGCAGACGTTTCTTTGTGGCATATTCTATGGCCCTGGTCAGTTTCTCTCCCACCACCGAACCCATCGATCCCATAATAAATCTGGAATCAGTCACTCCCAATACAACCTGAGTTCCGTTCATAGTGCCTTCACCAGTGATTACGGCGTCTTTTAATTTTGTAAGCTCCTGATCTTTTTTTATCTTCTCTTTATATGTCTTAGGCCCCGCAAACGTAAGCGGATCCATAGATTCCATGTCAGGGTCCATCTCTTTAAAACTGCCTTCATCCAGAAGAAGGGCGACCCTTTCTCTGGCACCTACCGAAAAGTGGAAATTACATTTCGGACATACGCGCATATTCTCATCTAGCTTCTTATTGTATATAAGCTCGTTGCAGTCATCGCATCTCGTCCAGAGATCTTCGGGGATGTCCCGTTTCTTTGCTATCTTTACGATCGTATATTTAGGTTTTCTCGGAAAAAGCGGCATATCTCATCACCTTTTAAGTAGTTCTTTGGCCTTATCGACAGCGATCGCTGCGTCTTTCGCGTAACAATCTGCTTCTATCGCATCAGCAAATTCTTTAGTCACCGGCGCCCCGCCCACCATTATCTTGACCTTGTCGCGAAGACCTGCGTCTTTCAGCGCCTTAATAGTGTCTCTCATAGAATTCATCGATGTCGTAAGGAGCGACGACATGGCCAGAATGTCCACCCCGCCTTTCCTGATCGCCTCGATGAACTTCTCGGTCGGAAC
>JBAYMS010000047.1:0-11749 GCA_041663425.1 Candidatus Omnitrophota bacterium | reverse complement strand
GCCGTCTTCATAAGAATAATATATAGCTCCCGATGGATCAATCTTCTTAAACAATTCACCTTCAGGGGTGTAGCAATAAGATGTGTTATCAGGCAGGGTTAGGATGATGCTGGTAATGTTACCAGAAATATCGCGTTCGTAACCTAAAACAGAACCGTCAACCTTTCTAACTCTTATAAGGCATCCCTCTCTAATAATACGGGTCGTCCCATCTGACATCTGAATATCAGAATCCTCCTGCGCTCCGATAAACTCCCCATTGCTATATTCAAAATAATTACCGTCCTTGTCTTTATACTGACCTAGCGTTATAACAAACTCGTCCTCGCCATCCTCGTTAGAGATGGTTTCCTTATTAAATACATATATGCTGCCATCCGCTTTCTCTATGGAGGACAACATGCCATCCTGATAATTTATTACAGTATCATCAGACTTTATTACTTTTTTCAATCTACCGGCGGCGTCATAATAGACCGTTTTATCTAAATCTGTAAGCATGATTTCTACTATATTGCCGTCATCATCCTTTATATAGGAATACGCGGTAATGCTCCCATCCGCATACACAACGGATTCCATAAGTTCATCTGAATTATAGTTGTAAACTATTCCTTCCGGGCTTGTTATCGTCTTAACCTTACCATCTGCAACAACTTCTTTAGTCCCATCTACATATAGTATATCCGCAGCCACCAAATTATTATCGGCATCAAGAACAATGTTGCTTAATACCGTGCCGTCTTTCTTAGTTATTTCATATATAACACTATTCTTGTATTTTATCTCATCGCCTTCTTCTGTAGTTACAGACATTATAGGAATATCTTCTGATGATGAAGTATCGCTCGTAGCAGAACTAACATCGATAGTGGCTACGCTGTCTGACGTTTCAGAGGCAGCACTGCCCCCAGACGCCCCCTGAAGCGTTATTGAGGCATCTTCTGTTTCAGTTTCATCAACGGAAGCTGCCTGGCTCTGCGCAGCTATGGTATCCTCAACGGACTGCTTCATGGTGACCAGATCCTCGGCTGTTGCTGTCTGGCTTTGCAGATACTCCGGGGCAAAAGTTTGAGCCTGCGCCTGGGCTTGTTGAGTTAATACCGTTTCAATAAGATCACCGGCCCATGCAATTTGTTGAAACAAAAAAATCCCGGCCATTAGGCACGAGATAACTTTAAATATTATTCGTATTTTCGATGAAACAATCATGGTATGCCTCCGGTATTTTAGCCAAGCACGACAAGTATATCATTAATTATATTATTCGTCAAGTTGATTTGATAAAAAATCAAATCGCTATCTTTTAGCTTTCCTTCCTCGCAATAGTGGTCATTGCTTTTTATTTCATTAAATCCCACCTGGCGTTATTCTCTGAAAGCATTAGATCAGCTGAAGTGCCATGTATCTCATGACATGCTATCTTCTTTTCCAATCTACCTTTTGTTAACGCTGCAACCATCGCAAGCGAATTTTTTTTGCGCGCAACTAAATCACGTATTTCACGTTTCAATTTTTCTGTATGAAGTTTAACTAAAAAACTATAATGGGGTTCATGTGTTATAACAATCAAAACTTTCATTTTATATCACTCTCCTTCCGATATAAGTTTTGTTTGTAAGAAAATTTAAATACGCGTTCTCGGTTTCAAATCCTGGTTCCTCAGCCATCCTGGAATTTATAATACGATGGGTGCCTCCGCATTCAGAACACCTTACCTGATGAGGTGCTGCCGTATATCCTACATTCCCGCAACCTTTACATTTGACTTTATACATCGTCGTCACCTTCTTTCGGGTACAATTCAAGCATATCACGAAATTGACTTTTGTCAAGATACTATAAAATGCAAAGTCAATTTATTATATATGTTTAACGCTATAAGTTATTTAATATAAGGTAGTTACAATTTTATGTTAGGTTATAAAACAGTTATCTATTTTGCCTAATTTCCATAAAAAAAATTCTATAAAATCAATTTACTATTGACAAATTATTATTGGTGGTGTAAACTTATTCACATGAAACTATACGAAAAGATTCGCCAAATCCGAAAAGATGTTTTAAAAATTAGCCTGAAGGATTTTCACAAGAAACTTGTCGATATCTTCGGGGATAAAGCTCTTACCTATTATAGTCTGTGTCGGTTGGAAAAGGGTTATCGCGAAGATATTAGGATTAAAAGCTTATATCAGATCTGTACCGGGCTAGGCATGTCCTTAAAAGACCTTAAGGAAGGGACTGAGGACGAAGAATCAAAAATAGTTAAAATCATAAAAGCCTCCGACAGGACTAATAACAGGTATTTTTATAATGAAAAAGCTGTTGCTGAAATATTAAGCTCGCGGGATTTAAGATTTTTAGCAATGGAACTTGAGATATTACCTCACGGCTTCACTAAAGAAGAACAGGATCCTGTGGATATTAATAAATTTGAAAAGCTTGTCATAATGCTACAGGGTGAGATATTATCTTATATAGGAAGCGAGAGACATTTAATAAAAAAAGGAGATACGCTCTCTTTCGCGAGCAATATCCCCCATCATTTCGAAAACCCATCTAAAAAGATTAAAGCCCGGTGTATTATCGTACAAAATCCTAAGTCTTATTAAACTTCTGCCCCCTCTTTTCCAGTATATTCTCAAACTTTAAGGATATAGCCTTCAGATCCATAGGTTTAACTGCATAATCGGTAGCACCCAGTTTCATGGCCTCGTCTGCCACTTCGTCAGACACCCAGGCGGATATTACGATTATATCTATTTTAGGGTTTAACTCTTTCGCTTCTTTTATTACCACTATACCGCTCTTCTTGGGCATCCTGATATCGAGAAACATTACATCGCAATGGTTGGTTTTAACAAACTTCACAGCCTCTTCACCATCAGTGGCTTCCCTGAATTTACATTCAAATCTCTCATCCAGAAAATCAATTATCATGTTGCGAGCATTTATTTCATCGTCAACTACCAACACAACCGGCTTAGTCATCCTCGCTCCTTCATCAGCTCCTGTACCTTTTTTATGACAACTTCTTCGAGATAATCTATCCTGAATGGTTTGGTTATGTATTCATCAGCATTGAGCTCTTTGGCTCGGGCCACGATCTCTTTCTCATTATGGACAGTAAGCATTATAACTTTGATAGAGCTATCAATATTCTTGATCTTCGCTAATGCCTCAAGGCCGCTCATAGCTTTCATTCTTATATCGAGAAATACTATGTCGGGCTTATCCGCTTCAACCATCGAAACGGCCTCCTCGCCGCTATTTGCAGCTTTAACGGAAAATCCTCTGTGTTGGAAAAATTCCTTCAGCGCGTCGGTTATGCCTTTTTCATCATCGACTATCAAAAGTTTTATCACGATAAACCCACGTTTCTTTATAAGATCTTACCCGACCAAAGCTGGTGCAAAAACATTTCCCAAGGCAGTATCTCAATTTTACCATGTAATCTTTTCTCTTTTTCATTGCAAACCACAATGCTCCTCTTGGGTAAATACGCCTCGGTAAAAGCACTCAACCCGTTAAGGTCTTTTTTATTAAGATAGTCGCTGCCTTTTACTTCTATACCAATTTCTCCGCTATTGAGAATAAAATCTACCTCCAACCCGGACTTTGTCCTCCAGAAATTTATCGCGAAGTCTTTCTTATTATAGGATTTATATGCGGTCATTTCCATAAGCATAAAATGCTCAAATGCTCTCCCGAATTCCGCACCTCGTTGCACAGCAATATTCCTTTTTGTCATATATCCCGCAACGCCAACGTCAAACATGTAATATTTTGCGGCTTTTGTGATCACATCCCGCGACTGTCGCTTCTTAAAAGGCTCTACCCTGATAGCAAGGAGCGTATCTATAAGTATCTGATAATATTCTTTAACTGTTTTAGAATCGACACCGCACTCACTTGCAATATTAGCGTAGTTAGTCAATTCACCATGAGAATATCCAAAGGCATCGAAAAATCTTGAAAAAGCCGGAATATTACGCGTCAATCCCTCCGCAAAAATCTCTTCACGCAAATAGTCCTGTACATACGCTTCCAAAGATTTTTTATACTCGTCGCCAGATTGTAAATAATGGAGCGGTATCATGCCATGGTTTAAAACACGCAGGAGGTCTATTTTCTCAATTTCGCAACTTACCAGCGGGAAAAGCTCATACCTCCATGCCCTTCCACCCAAAAGGTTGGCATGCCCGCGCCTTAGTTTTCGCGCGCTAGAGCCGCACATAATAAATCTCAACCCTTTGTTTTCTATTAGCCAATGCACTTCATCCAGGACTTGAGGAACCTTCTGTACTTCATCAAGTATTATGGGCTCTTTAAGAGTTGCGGCATCTTTGGCAAGTATTCTTTCCCGAAGAAGCGAAGGATTTTTTGAAATGTCCAGATAGAGATCGGTCATCAGAAAATCATACGTCAGGCTTTTCGGAAATTTTGTTTTAAGATATGTTGTCTTGCCGGTCTTACGGGCTCCCCACAGAAAAGCCGATTGCTTTCCGGGAAGCTTCATATCCAGCACTCTTTGTAGATTTTTCATTTTGGATACTACTCCATTTTAGTATTACTAAAATGGAGTATACTCTATTTTAGTAAAATAGTCAAGCACTAGCACGTTTGCCAAGGCTTTTACGAATAGTCCCGTCAATATCAGTAAACTGGATTGGCTTATATACTATCTGATCTGCTCCGGCCTTACGAAATATTTCGTTAAAACTCTCGTCATAATAAGCAGTAACTAATATATAAACCGTATGAGGATTGGCTGATTTAGTCGTTTCAATAACTTGAGTTCCATCCATATCCTCTAGTTTATAATCGCAAAGCACGGCATCCGGCTTTTTGCTGTTTATTAGTCCAATCGCGTCGATGCCATTAGTGGCCGAAAATACCTCGTAGCCCATTATCTCCAGCCCTTTAGCAAGGTCTTTGACATACTCTTTTTCGTCGTCGACTATTACAACCTTAACCTTATCCATATTTTTTTATAAATTCGTTAAAAGGGATAGCTATTATTTTTTCACCCAATCTCGTCCGTTCTCCGGAAACGGTAATCACAATACCTTCTTCTGATTTTTGCGGGAATAATTCGCAAAATGATTTTATTCCCTTCGACATAGCGACATTAGCCCGGGAACTCATTTTAACCTCTATAGGAACTACTTTATCTTTATTCTCAACTATAAAATCGACCTCTTCACCATATGATGTCCTCCAATAAAACACCTTAGGACGATCGCCTTTATTGTAAGACATCCTGACTAGCTCCCCCAACACAAGAGTTTCCAGTAATTGGCCAGAGGCGATACCGTGAAATACCTGATCTATGGAAGTAATGCCGGAGATATAACAGAGAAGCCCTGTATCTAAAAAATATATTTTTGGACTCTTTATTATTCGTTTACCTTTATTCAAATAATATGGTTTAACAGATATAATCTGATGGCTCGCTTCAAGTATGGATATCCAACTCTTAACGGTATTTACCGCGACCCCTATGTCCCGAGACAAACTTGATAGATTTATAACCTGACCGTTAAAAGCCGCTAAAATCTCCAAAAATCTTTGAAAATCAGTAATATCACCTATCTGACGCAATTGCCTAACATCTCTTTCAAGATAAGTTTGTAAATAACCAGAAAACCATAAGCGGCTATTTGTCTTCTTTTCAGCAATTATTTCCGGGAACCCACCGGATATAGCCCTTTTTTTCAAATCGACCATGCTGATTTTCGCGCTACCGTTAAATTGTTCCCTTAAAGAAAGATTCAAAAGAGTAAGGACAGCCAGGCGGCCAGCCAAAGACTCGCTAACATTATTCATCAGGGGAAAACTCTGTGAACCTGTCAATAAAAACTGGCCCTTCGCTTTCCTGTCCGCGTCAATGATAGTCTTTATATATGAAAATATCTGGGGTACATATTGCACCTCATCTATGATAATGGGAGGCTTATGATTTTCAAAAAATAATGCCGGATCCCGGGATGCCATAAGGCGTGTATCCGGTTCATCCATTGAAACATAGGAATGAGTTTTTGAAAAAAGATGTTTGAGAAGCGTTGTTTTACCGGATTGACGCGGCCCCGTCACTATGACAGCTGGGAACAGCCCAGCTGCTTCCTTCAGCACTTTCTCAATGTCGCGCTTTATATACATAAATAACCTTATTGTTGTAAATTTGCATTCCTATTGCAAATATACAACATATTTTGCTGCTTGTCAAGGCTATGCCGCTTATTTCGCCTGCGGGAATGTTATGGTGAATGTTGTCCCCTCACCCACTTTGCTGCGCACTTTGATATCACCTTTGTTTCGCCACACCAACTGTCGCACTATCGACAGCCCTAAGCCCGTTCCCTTACCAGGCTCTTTTGTTGTGAAGAATGGCTCATATATTTTATCCATTTTATCTTCCGGTATGCCATGCCCCGTATCAGATATCTCGATCTTAACATTACCATCTGATGAATCAACAGCACTGATCTCAATGACACCCTTCTCTTTAATAGCCTGCCCGGCATTTCTTATAATGTTAAAGAGTATCTGCTGAACCTGCCTCTTGTCAGATAGGATCTTCGATAGCGGTTTTTGAATATTTTTCTTTATCTCAATACGCTCAAGTTCTATGTCATGCCCCACGACGGCAAGCGTATCATCGATCTGCTCTTCAATGTCCGTCAGTTCCGGCTTAAAATCTTTGCTCGGCTTGGCAAAGCTCGATAGCTTCTTAGTGATCTCAGATATGCGCGTCGTCTGCTGCAAGCATACCTTCATTATCTCCCCGGCTTCAGCTATAATCTCTTCGGGTTTTTTGTCTTTATACAATCCACGCTCCAGGCTCATCAAATAAACCTGCATCTTTGTATTTATTATATTTAATGGATTGCCGACCTCATGATTAATACCCGCCGCAAGGGTACCTATAGCGGCGCGCCGTTCATTCTGTGCAGTGTCGGCAAATAGCTGGGCATTTCCTACCGCGACCGACTCTGTTCTGGCAAGGTCCGTTAAAATATCGATATCGTCTTGCGTATACTCTTCGTCGGATTTTTTCTTGCCCATGAGTATTATCCCTATCATGTCATTATGCAACATAAGTGGTATGGCAATTTTTGCGGCATATTTGCCCATCTCTTCTTTTAGCTCGTCCGGCACTTTCGTAGCTGTGCTGGATTTCTCGATGGACAGTAAATCTTTGGTGGTTTTTAAAAATGACGGGATGACTGCTTTATTGTCCCAACTTATTTCCGGCACTTGGCCCAAACTTTGATAGGAATTATATTTATCTTCGAATCGGTTTAAAAGTAATATCACCGCGATCTCCGGATGTAATGCCTTATCCAGCAGCTCCAGAGTGCTCTTAGCGATCGTATCCAGACTGAGGACTGTTATAACTTCGTCCAAGAAAGCCTTGAGTATCTGTTTGTAGTCGTATTTCTTTTGGAATAAATACTTATTGGTAATATTTGTCAATACATCTTCTAGTGGACGCACTATAAGTATAATAAGGATTGAACTAATAGCAAAACCAATCATATTATTACCGGCGCCGATAAGTTGCTGCACAAGAAGGGCCACGCTAACGAATATGCCAAAAACAATGGTAAACAAAGACGTAAATACCAGCGTCTTTTTTATAATAACTTCTATGTCCATCAAGTGGTGGCGAACAATAGCATATGCTATTAGAGAAATGAATAACAACGCACATATATAGCCAAAAGGATATACATTAATAAATGGGTATTTTATAAGGTAATCGACTATTCCAAAAGCTCCTATGGCAAAAGCTAAAAACACATACTTTATTTGGTGGCGCTTTAATCCAGAGAAATCTACTCTGTTTAAATTTTTAAAAAGAAACCAAACTCCATACGAAAATAATATTGCAAACATTAATAAGAAAAAAATGTAATATTTACCAGCGGTTGGATAAAACCCCCAAAAGTGCGTTGCCATACCACTATAGATATAATTTGTTCGACTTAATATTATTGAAGGAATGCTAAGCGAATATAGTCCTAATATAAAAATTCGACTAACTTTTATATCTAGGAATGTAATGATAAAATGGTATGCAAAAAGAGGTATAAAAATAATGCCAATAAATCCTATTCGCGCCCAAGAGAACGCAATAGTTTGATCCTTATTCAGATACATTAAGGTATAACAGAATAACCACCATACCATGCTCGAACAAAATAATGCAAAAATACTATTAACTCTTGAGGTCTTATTATTTAAGAACACAAAAAGACCAATAACCGCTAAGATGATACCTGTTATTAATGGCGGAATTGCATATAAATTCATTTTGTTCCCGGAATTTTATCTCTTGTCAAACTGATACCTTGAAGATGCGTAGTTTTTTGCCAAATATAGTTCATTTCCCCGTAAGGGCCACCAGTCTTGCCCGTGCCACCATGTGTAGACAAAAATAACGAAAAGTCAACATGCCGAGAATTAATTCTAATTAATCCACTATTATGAAGGTAGCGAATAAATTTGCGCGTATACAAACTTGACCGAACCCACAAAGACGTACGCAATCCATACTCATTAGAGTTCGCCATAGTTATCATCTTTTTAAAAATATCCTCATCTGAAGAACCTCTGACTTTGACCAAAGGTAATAATGGAAAAAAGTTTTCTTCTCTTACTACTTTCATTTCCAATGCTTTATCACTACCTTCGATCGACACTATAGCTGGATTTATAAACACACCTCTTTCATCCTTATTACCATCGTAATTTACCCTTTCCCCACCTTGAACAAGTTTAGCTCCCTTATTTAAAGCATCTTCAAGAAATTCATTAAATTCCTTCATCATCATTACTGGAGTAAGGCATGTTCTCGGCTCAGATGGTAATCCAACTTTCATCTTTTTAAGTTCATCTGAGAATTTTTTCAGAAATCTATCGTATATGGATTCATGAATAATAGCTGCTTTTGGAACCATACATATTTGAGTAGAGCCTAGGAAGGCATCCAAAAGAGAATTTATTGCATTTTCGATATCGGCATCTTTCCATACAAATAACATATCATTGCCCGATAGCTCTAATATCGGTTTTTTACCGGCGAGGAAAATATTTTTACCAATCTCCAACCCTTTTTCACTTGGTCCAAAATAAATTATATCGTTTATAAGAGGACTTCCCATCCACTCATCTGTAATTTTCTTGGAATTCCCAATAACAATATTAATAGTTCCATCAGGAGCACCATTATCCTTGGCAGCCTTCCAAACAATTTCTTTCCATAAAAATATAGTCGCTAATGGTGTACGCAACGGAGGTTTAACTATAAGAGTATTACCTCCAAGCAAGGCAAATCCTGCAGTCAATGAGTTGCTGCATGGCGCATTTTTGGGCGGACTGATACAAACAACGCCATCAGGTTTTCGTACCATATACATAGTTTCATTGCTTTTTCGACCGATTTCCCTCCAAAGTTCACTTTTAAAAAAGTTCAATGATTCAGGTCGATAAGCTTTTTCCATACCTGAAAATTCCCATTCGCATAGTTTTCTAGGGTGACCTTCAATCACAAAAAGATTTAATAGCTCTTCTTTTCTTTCCAATAAATTTTTATGAATATCTCCTAAAATCTTCCTTCTAATACTTACTGGAAAATATCTAAATTTTTGACTGGCTTTATATGCTGCCTCAATTGCTTTTTTATTTGTCTCGTTATCTCCTACACAATATTTTGCATAAACATAGTCATCAGCGTTAGGAACATTAACTCCTTTTTTTAAAGAACTGATAATTCTATAAGGAGTCTTAAAATCTTTAATTACTTGGTCAGCATAAGGAAAGTATTCGTATGTCCCTGTATCTAAATCTTGTCCATTAGCTAAAAGTGTAAAGGTTCGCATTTTATTCCTCCAATAACAGAATTATTCATTTCTTCACCAACCCAAACTTCTTGCATTCACCGGCGACGAAGTCTGCCAGTTTTTGATTTGATACCCTGAACCCTTCATCATCCATTGCGTTCTGGTTGCAAAATTTAATCCCAGCTCTTTCTAATTCACGTAATTCATAAGCTGTTTTAGGAATAAGGCCGTGTAAAATTACAGTTTTTGGCTTGTGGCTGGATTTCATCATAAGCCCTGCGAGCTCCTTTGTATCCTCCATGCTAAATAACGAATCATACATTATTACTATATCCGGCTGATAGTCATATAAGAGATTTAACCCTTCCTTATCACCATATACTACCTTAGTTTCGTATTCACCTTCGATTATCCCTGATGCCGCAAAAAAGCCGCAAGTAAAACCATAAACCATAGGATTTGGCTCTACGAATAGCAATCTGGCTTTAGGAACTTTTGTCGACGCCACTTCTTCTTTGTCTTTTGTAGGATAGACCCTGGTATCTTTCTGTGAGTCCAAAATAACAAACCGTATCCTGTCTATCAGCTTAGATAGATCTATAGGCTTCGCGAAGAAACCATCTATACCTATCTTCTCAACCTCTGACTTAACATCTTTATCGTAGGCTGTTATAACAATTACTTTGGTTTTAGAATTCGTCTTACGCAGGTGTTTTAGTATTTGAATGCCGTCGACACCTGGCATCCTGATGTCGAGTAGTATAAGATCAAGGTTTTTTATAGAATCAATAACATTCAAGGCTTCTTTTCCGTCAAGCGCTGTTAGCATATCATACCCTAATGCGGCGAAAAATCCTTTGAGGCTCATCGTTACTTCTTTTTCATCATCGACTACAAGGATTACGCCTTTATCATTATCACCATTCATATCAGATAAGTCCTTTCATATAATATATTGTAAATTATTAGCATTTAATAATCATATGTATAATGATTTCTAGTATACCCGAATATTCATAGAAAAACAAGTTTATCACACGGATTGTTAGATTAACAACGCAAGGATACCGAATAGCTAGTTTGGTAGATTATTACTGCTTCTGATACTAGATGGCGTCCCCGGGCAGATTCGAACTGCCTCGGCTGGCTTCGGAGGCCAGTACTCTATCCAATTGAGCTACGGGGACTTTGTTTTGTATACTTCTAAAAGATTCTTGGCGGATTGGTTATTAGGGTCGATCCTTACGCATTTCTCTAAAGATGCGACAGCGTCTTCCATCCTGCCGAGCCCGGCGTAACAAATAGAAATGTTAAAATAGAAACTACTCATGCGCAAAGCGGCCAAGCCCAGTTTGCCGGCCTTTTCATAGTGGACAAGCGCTTCTTCGTATCTTTTCTCGGAAAGGTATGCATTTGCGAGGTCAAAGTGCGCGTTGCCGTTATTAGGCTGCATCCGCACAACTTTTTCATAAAACCGCTTCGTATCTTCGGCGGTTTCGGCCGCGCAGCATATATTCACAATGTTAATAACTGCAGCACCCAGGATAATGGCCGCGGCTATTTTTATGTATCGCATTTTACGGCAGGTCTCCCGGATCCCAACGGCGCGTAACGCGTCCTTGCCCTTTACCCATTATTTCATCTAAGAGCGACTCTTTATTATAAAACGGCATGATACCGTCTGAGTCATCCAGATCTATGTCGTCGCCTATATCACGTTCTAACGCAAATTTCTGGTCGAGCCCGGACATAACATTCGGCATCTCAACAAATCGCGATACTTTATTGAATTGGGTTATTCCGTTACGCATTCCTTCGTGATTGAGCGACAGATACAGCCTGTTTTTGGCCCTCGTTATCCCCACATAGAAAAGACGGCTCTCTTCTTCTATCTCTTCTTC